>JAKSNQ010000016.1 GCA_024399615.1 Paludibacteraceae bacterium
TGTTACTTGAGCGGGTTTTCTGTTTTTAGAAAAAAGATACGGATGCTTCTGTTTTTGGAAAGAAGATACGGACGTTTCTGTTTTGGGAAAGATGACAAGCGATAGGGGGAGCGGAGCCTGCGTGAAATCTGTTTCCCTGCCTTAATGAAAGATATGGAGGAAGTCGCGTGGTACGGGCGTCTCGAAATGTATCTTCTGCTCGGTGACCGGATGGATGAACTCGAGAATACGAGCATGCAGGGCTAACCTATCGATAGGAGGCAAAGCGCCTGAACCGTATTTGCGATCGGAGACGATGGGGTGTCCTATACCAGCCATGTGCACACGTATCTGATTGGTTCTACCGGTCTCCAGATGGAGTTCTACCAAAGAAAAATCGGAAGGATTGACGGCTTTGCTTCCTGCGTCAGGTGTCTGAGCAGCCGTACGCTTGATTACTTTGTAATGCGTGATGGCTTTCTTTCCTCCATCATCCACAGGAGAAGAATACACCATGGTGGTGCGAGGATCCTCGGTGAACCAAGTGGTGATGGTGTCGGCATCTTTCTCAACCAATCCCTCGACAACAGCCACATAGGTTCGCATCGTGACGAGTTGTCGCCAATAAGTACGCATATACTCCTGCAGTTCGGGTGTCTTGGCAAAGACGAGCAGTCCTGATGTCTCTCGGTCCAAACGATGTACCACATAGATACCATTCTTGCGATTCTCGTGGCGAACATATTGGAGTAGGATAGAGAAGGCGGTGGTTTCGGTTGCACCCGGATGGGCCGCCACAGTCAACAACCCCTGTTTCTTCTCCACTACGATGAGATAATCATCCTCGTAAACGATGGACAGCTTAGGATGTACCAACGCCTGATTACCACGGCCTGGCTGGATGCTGATCTCATCACCGGGATTGACCTGAAAATCAGAGCGTGACTGGATGACGCCATTGACATGCACGATGCGTCGTCCCAACAATTGCTTGACGCTGGTACGAGTCATGCCGCCCATCTTGGCCATCAGAAAATCGCCCAAGAGTTGAGCTTCGTCTCGAACGATGAGAGTGGTTGCGTTTTTTTTCATGTTTTTTCGTAAAAAAAGCCCCGACCTGAGTCGAGGCTTTTGGGTTTTGGATTAGTGCTTGTGAGCACGATTGCCGTAGCGTGACATAAACTTGTCGACACGACCAGCGGTATCCACCAACTTCGACTTGCCCGTATAGAATGGGTGTGAAGTGTTAGAGATTTCGAGCTTGATCAATGGATAAGTAACGCCATCGATTTCAACGGTGTCCTTGGTAGCAGCAGTTGAGCGGCTGAAGAACTGATCACCGTTGGACATATCTTTGAAAACTACAACGCGGTAGTTATCTGGATGAATTCCTTGCTTCATAATGTTAATTTTAATTTAGATCAGCAAATCAGTTAATTACTCAGCTACAACTTCGAATTTGAACTCAGCCTTCACGTCGCGATGGAGGCGAGCCTCAGCAGCGAACTCGCCGAGCGCCTTAGGTGCCTCAACGATGGTGATGACTTTCTTGTCAACGGTAAGACCAGCCTTCTCAAGTGCCTCAGCGAGTTGAGCGGTAGTAACAGTACCGAAGATAGCGCCATTCTCGTTAGCCTTAGCAGCTACGGTTACCTTGGTAGCAGCGAGCTTCTCAGCCAAAGCCTGAGCGTCAGCCAACATTTTAGCGAGCTTGTGAGCGCGTTGTTTGAGTTCTTCTGCCAACTGCTTGCGAGCAGACTCTGAAGCGATGACAGCCATCTTGTTAGGGATGAGGTAGTTGCGGCCGTAGCCATCACGAACCTTTACGATATCGTCTTTATAGCCAAGGTTCTTTACGTCTTGTTTGAGGATAATTTCCATAATTCAATTCGTTTTAAAGGGTGAAACTTGGTTATAATTACTTCATGCAGTCGGTTACGTATGGGAGCAAAGCCAAGTGACGTGCACGCTTAACAGCCTGTGCCACTTTGCGCTGATACTTCAACGAAGTGCCGGTGATGCGACGAGGAAGGATTTTACCCTGCTCGTTGAGGAACTTCTTGAGGAACTCAGGATCCTTGTAATCGATGTACTTAATGCCAGACTTCTTGAAGCGGCAATACTTTTTCTTTTTCTTATCCTGCTGTTGTGGGGTAAGATAGCGAATTTCGTTTTCTGCTGCCATGATTAAGCCTCCTCTACTTTAGTGGTTTTGTTAATACGCTTCTGCGCATACTCGTACGCATACTTGTCGAGGCGGAAAGTCAAGAAACGAACGACCTTCTCATCACGGCGGTAAGCAGTCTCGAGAGTTGCGACAACGGCTGGTTCTGCGTCAAATTGCAGTAAGGCATAGAATCCCGTTGTTTTGCCTTGGATAGGGTAAGCCAATTTCTTCAAACCCCACTCCTCACGATTAGCGATGGTAGCGCCATTGCTGGTGAGAAGATTCTCGAATTTGTCAACAGCTTCCTTCATCTGTGATTCAGACAAAACGGGAGTCAAAATGAAAGCTGTTTCGTAATGATTTAACATAAGTGATAATTGTATAAAATAAGTTATTAAATAGGTGTACGCAGCGCAAAAAATACGCATAGCGCACAAAACGGACTGCAAAATTAGTGTTTTTTTTCGGATTGACCAAATATTTTACAAAAAAACACATGTTTTTGCAAGATTATGCAAAGAAATGACCATTCTTTTTTATAAACAGACCATCTGTGGGATAATTCACGATGTGCCTGTTGCTGTTTCGCGAGTGCTTATGGTTCGCATGAAGATCGCATGAAGATCGCATGAAGGTCGCTTCAAGATCGCTTCAGAACCGCTTGAGGGGTGGTAGACGGCTGACAGATGACTTTATTACAACTGAAAATGTTTTGATTTTAGTGGTTTTCTGCCTCTTTCATGGCTTTGACGTCATCGCCCACTGCGTCCTGATACTTGAAGCGTCTAATCTTGTGTGTGGCCGTCTTTTCAAACTCCTCTTTCATGACTTCCACTTCGCTTACTTTCGATTTGCTACCCACCTGCTTGTTTACAAACTTAAGTACCGAATCCTTGGTCTTCTGCAGGTTTTCGAAGAACTTGTCCTCGCCCTCCTGATCCCAGTTGACGAAGTTATCGTCAAACTTGACCAACGCTACCAGGTGTCCATCACGCTCCACGACTACCGATTCGTTGACCCCTTCGTAGTCGTTGATGACCTGCTCAATCTCCTCGGGATAGATGTTCTCTCCGGATGGCCCTAAGATCATAGCGTTAAGGCGTCCCTTGATGAAGATGCGACCTTTCTTGTCTATGGTTGCCAAATCGTTGGTATGGAACCATCCCTCGTCGTTGATAGCTTGGCGGGTGCGCTCAGGGTCCTTGTAGTAGCCCAGCATTACGTTCTCGCCACGAGCAATGATTTCGCCTTCTCCCGTTTCGGGATTGACGTTGTCCAACTTAACCTCTACCTCATACGCAGCCGTACCTACCGAACCTACACATCCATGTCCTACTCGGCCGGAAGCTACCAGTGGGGCCGTTTCGGTCAGACCGTAGCCAATTGCGTATGGGAACTTGGCTTTGTAAAGAAAAGCTTCCACATTGGTGTCCAATTTTGCTCCTCCGATGCCGAAGAAGCGCAGCCGTCCACCAAAGGAGCGATGCAGACGTTTGCCCACAATGCGGCACAATAAACGGGGCGTGTGCTCGTTCATCCACGACAATACGCGGCTCTTGGTGATAGTGGGCACGATGCTGCCCTTGTAAACCTTCTCAATAATAAGAGGTGCCACCAGCATTACTGTAGGGCGCACCTGTTTGAGGGCGGATAACAATACGGCAGGTGTGGGCGGACGATGCAGATAGGTTACTTTCGCGCCTACAAACAGCGGGAAAAGCAGCGAATAGGCCATCTCGTAGGTGTGCGCCATCGGTAAGACCGACAACCAAACGTCTGTTTTTCTCGCATGGAAGACATGCCATGCCACAATGACGTTGTGACATAGGTTGCGATGACTCAGCATAACGCCTTTGGCATTCCCCGAGGTGCCCGAGGTGTAGAAGATGGCAGCCAGGTCATCAGGTTGCGGCTCTTTCACGCACCCTTCGCAAGTGAATGCGGAGTCGTCTTTTTTGAGAAACTCCAAGCTTTCAATATCGATGATAAGTGTCATCTTGTCGCGCAACGACTCGTTGACCTTGTAGTACAGCTGTTTCGATACGAAAAGTACTTTCGCCTCGGAATGTGTCAGGATATTGGTGACTTCGGCCTCGGATGAGTCAGTCAGAATCGGCACGAATACTCGTCCAAACGAAACTACAGAGAACATGGCTACCGTCCAATTGGGCATGTTCTGTGACAGAAGTGCGACCTTGTCGCCTGCGCTGATGCCAAAACGACATAGCAAACGATTGATTTCTATTACTTTATGGCGAAACGTCTTGTATGTATAGCTCTGCGTGCCGTCTACGTAAGACGATAGTTCTCGTTTGGAATAAGTCAATGTGGCGTAATCAAACAATCGTCCCAAGGTGGTCACATACTCCTCTCGACGGCGATTACTAAGGCGTTTTATCGATGGTTCCATTTGTTCTCAATAATTATTATAGGTGCGTGGTCTGTTTTAATCCAATCTCGAATTTAAAAATATCGAACAGGGCACAATACGCACTATAAAACTGCGTGCAAAGGTACTGTTTTTTTTTGATATATGCAAATAAGATTACGGCTTGGCAAATTTTTTTTGTAAAATATTTGTTTAATTTGTTTTTTTTTCGTATCTTTGCAGTCGAATTTAATGCATACGCGCGAAATTGGGCGTGTGCGCGGACGGACGATGGCATGTCCGTGGTGCGCATGTCGAGGGTACGTGTGTGTATGATGTGTGTTAATAAATAAGTGTATGATATACAAACTGACTTTCATGAGCGAAGAGGTGGATAACTTCAAACGCTCATTTGATGCTTCGCCCGAAGCTACTTTTTTTGAACTTCACAAGGCTCTTCTTGAGTCGGTAGGATATCCGGATGACCAGATGACCAGTTTCTTCATGTGTAACGACCGTTGGGAGAAAGAGCAGGAAGTGACGCTGGTGGAGATGGGTAGCAGTTTTGAATATGATAACATGACCATGGAGTCAACTCCGTTGTCAGAGTTGATGTATGAACCCAAGCAGCGTCTCATCTACGTCTTTGACCCTAGGTTTGAGCGATATTTCTTTGGCTCTCTGACCGCGATCGAGGAGGGACATGTAGAGGGTGTGACCTGTGTGGAGAAGAAAGGTAAGGCTCCCAAGCAGTTGCAGACCGAGGATGCCTTTGAGATGCCGAAGGCCGGCGCCAGCGACCCGCTCTTTGATGACGACTTCTATGGCGCCAGCCAGTATAACGAGGAAGATCTTGACATGGAGGGATTCCAAGACTTGTCGTTTGACGACGGTTCAATGTTCTAACGAGCATTCTTGCAGATAAACGCAAAAGGGGTGTGCTAAGGACAAAGAATATGCAGAAGACGCTGCTGGTGTTAACCGGGCCGACGGGTGTGGGTAAGACCGAACTCAGCCTCAGGTTGGCTGAGCATTTGGGAACGCCTATTCTCAATGCCGACAGCCGGCAGATTTATCGCGAGATACCCATCGGCACAGCGGCTCCAACTGCCGAAGAACAGGCGCGAGTGCAGCACTATTTTGTGGGTACTCGCTCGATAACGGATGACTACAATGCAGGCCAATATGAGCGTGATGCGTTAGCGCTGTTGGATCAGCTTTTCGCTCAACGTGACAGCGTGCTGATGGTCGGTGGCTCGATGATGTATATCGATGCGGTATGTCGTGGATTGGATGAAATGCCGAACGTGCCGACAGAGTTGCGCCAGCAACTGAAAAATCGTTATCGGTCAGAAGGGCTTGCATATCTCCAAAGCGAGGTACAGCGACTTGATCCCGACTATTATGGGCAAGTTGATCAACAGAACCCTCAACGGCTCTTGCACGCGCTTGAAGTGTGTCTTGCGACCGGACATCCGTACTCATCTTTCCGAAAAGGAGTGACTCGGCAGCGGCCTTTTCGAGTCATCAAGATAGGTCTCACGCGTCCGCGCGATATTTTGTACGCGCGCATTAACCAACGCGTGGTGCAGATGATGCAGGACGGGTTACGTGACGAGGCACTTGCAGTCTATCCACTTCGTCACCTCAACAGTTTGCAAACCGTGGGCTATCGTGAATTGTTTCGCGCTTTTGAAGGCGAGTGGACTGAAGATACTGCCATACAGATGATTCAGCAGAACTCTCGACACTATGCCAAGAGGCAACTGACTTGGTATCGTGCAGATTCCGACATGCATTGGTTCGATCTGGAAGCAGAGCCGATTGATGCAATTTTGAAGCAAATAACAGCATTAGCAGATGAAAAATAAAACATTATTTTTGATAGGTATGATGGTACTTGCGCTGGTAGGGTGCAAGGACCGTGAGGTTACATTCAGTTATAAACCCGAAACTCCCAAGGCGGGCGAGACTATCCGTTTCTCCAATACAACTCAGGAGGGTGAGGAGTGGGCTTGGTCGTTTGGCGACGGCACTACCTCTGCCAGCAAATCGCCATCCAAGGTGTATAAGCGTCCGGGCCAATACACCGTCACGCTCAAAGTGGACGATAAGCGAACTCGCACTCGTGCGGTAACGATTACGGTGGTGGATACTGTGCCCACCATCGGCATAAGCGACACTATTGTTAACTATTATCAACCGGTGGAACTGACAGCACTATTTTATAATCCTTTTGGCCACAAATTCAATTATCAGTGGACTTTGCCAGAAGGGACTCTAATTATCAAAGGTGCTATCGACGAGAAAAGTTTAACGGTTTGCTTTACGCAGCCTGAAGTTTCTGCTCCTATTGGATTGAAGCTTAGTGATGAGGTTCAATCGCAAAATATTGATACTACTATATATATTCATGATTATCCAGCCACCTCGTTGCTTATCGGCCGTACTGGTGAGGTATTGCGTCAGCGCATTTACGATTATGGCTACGAGCAGGCTACTGCATGGTCAATACCTCAAGAATGGGTTATCGCACCTGCGGCCATGTATGTAATGAATAATCAATTAATCGTATTCAACAGCAGCAGTCTCTTTACCAATCTCATCAGTCAGTACGACCTGACTGATGGTTCGGTTCGCGAACTCGTTCATTACCAGGGAGGTGCAGGAAAATTCCGTAATGGATGTGTGTATAACCAGTCTTTGTATTGGACAGAATGGGATGCAATTTATTCAACCTCCCTTCAGGGATATAATCGTCCGTTTACGGCGTCTCCATCCAGTCCTATGTACGTGGCCTCTGCCAGCGATTTGGGTCTTCCACCCGATCATGAGCCGGGCGGTCTGCTCGTTTACAATGGTCATCTCTTGCTTGCGTATGGTAATGGCCTTCACCGTTTTGTCATCAACGGCCAGCAATTGGAACCATTATCTACGCTCCTTCCGGAATATCAGATTACCAGTCTGGCACATGATCCGATGGCCAAGAAATTATACTTCACCACGGCCAACGGATTATATGTGGCCAATTTTGCTGATGGAAGCAACGTACGCCTGATTGATCCGCATGCCAATGGAAAAGGCTTAACTATCAGCAATGCAGACAATCGTTTGTTCTGGACTACCGATCAGGGCGTTTTCTGCCAACCACTCGTACAATCACCGAACAATAACCATAATTTCGAAGCTTTGCAGGTGAATACCCTCACCGATATTATCGGTTTGGGTTTTGACCAAGTGAGCAGATAATATCCGGTCAAATTGTTCTTCATACGAAAAATTCCAAAACCATGTATATATTTGAAACCAGTTGGGAGGTATGTAACCGCGTAGGTGGTATCTATGCCGTACTTTCCACTCGCGCTGCTTCAATGCAACGCATAGCAAAAGATAAAGTAGTATTTTTCGGTCCCGATTTGGAGAAAGTGTTTGGCGCTGCTCCTTCACCCTATTTCCTGGAGGACTCTCAGGTGTTGGATACTTGGCGTGAGAAGGCAACCAAAGCGGGTTTGAAGGTGCGTGTTGGTCGTTGGAATGTGCCCGGGGAACCTATCGCTGTTTTATTGGACTTCCGTGAGTTGTATGACCAAAAGGACCAAATTTATGCCCACGTGTGGGAACGTTTTCAGGTTAAGTCTCATGCCGCATATGGTGATTACGATGAATCGTCGCTCTTCGGTTACTATGCCGGCATGGCTATGGAGAGTCTCTATCGTCATATCAAGCAGTTGCAGACCGTGGCTCATTTCAATGAGTGGCAAACCTCTTTCGGCCTTTTCTACATTAAGGAGCATTGTCCCAAGATAGGCACTCTCTTCACGACACATGCTACCGGTATCGGACGCTCAATCGCCGGTAAC
Organism: Paludibacteraceae bacterium; assembly: GCA_024399615.1. Classification (GTDB taxonomy): domain Bacteria; phylum Bacteroidota; class Bacteroidia; order Bacteroidales; family Paludibacteraceae; genus Colicola. Next base: position 8,375 of record JAKSNQ010000016.1, read on the forward strand.
AACAAGCCTCTCTATGATTATTTTGATGGCTATAATGGCAATCAGATGGCAGACGAACTGAACATGACCAGCAAGCATTCCGCAGAGCGGCAAGCTGCTCATTTTGCCGACTGCTTTACAACAGTGAGTGATATTACGGCCAAAGAGTGTAAGCAACTGTTGGATAAGCCAGTAGATATCGTTACTCCTAATGGATTTGAGCCCGACTTTGTACCCAAGGGTAAGACCTTTAATGAAAAGCGCGCACGCGCACGTGAAGCTCTGCTTCGTGTAGCAGGTGAGGTCTGCGGGTATCATTTGCCAGAAGATTCTATGCTATGCTGTATATCCGGTCGTTTTGAGTGGAAAAACAAAGGTATTGATGCTTACCTACACACTTTGAGTGCACTTGAGCATAAACTTGGGCAACAGCATGGCAACCGACCTGTGGTCGCTTTCCTCATGATACCGGGCTGGATTAGTGGCGCCAAGACCGTGTTAGGCAAGGATGATCACTGGACGACCCACCGATTATGCAACTATTTGGCTGATCCTGTGCTACATACTGTTCAGACCTTAGGATTGTGGAATACACCCGGGTCGCATGTTAAGGTAATCTATGTCCCCTCTTATCTCAATGGAGATGATGGTATCTTCAATATGTCTTACTATGATCTGCTCATAGGTATGGATGCTACTGTTTTCCCCTCTTACTACGAACCATGGGGATATACCCCACTTGAAGCTAATGCTTTCCATGTACCAACCATAACCACCAACCTTTCGGGGTATGGTCAATGGGTGGCCAGTCAAGATGACTTGAGATCTACTATTGAAAATGGTGTAGAGGTGGTACGTCGAACCGACTCTAATTGGAGTGAGATGATAGAACAACTTGCCGATGCCCTCTATCGCTTCAGTCAACTTCAGGAAAAAGATGTAAAAGCAGCACGAAAAGCCGCAGCAGCCATCGCTGAGCGTGCCGAGTGGAAACATTTCTTCCCTTATTACGAGCAGGCGTACAAGATTGCTCTCAGTCATGCGAAACAGAAATAGCCTTTTGCTGGTACGGTAAGATGCTACTATATAATAGGTTCGCCCTCCATTCCCCGATGTGGGAAAGGAGGGCGATTCATGTATGTCTAAAGGAAATGCAGGAGATATCTTCGCTTTTTACGTGGAGATTGCTTAAAGTAATTGGTGAAGTCGATTCTCGATGTCGCCAATCATTTCTTCCGACAGCATCTGGAGACAGTCACTGAGGAATGCCAAGAGTAACAATCGACGCGCAGAGTCGAGGCTTATACCACGTTGCTGCATGTAAAAGAGAGCCTGTGGATCGAGTTGACCGGTCGTGGCACCATGCGAACACTTGACATCATCGGCGTAAATTTCGAGCTGTGGCATGGTATGCATACGTGCCAATGGAGAGAGCAGAATGTTTCGATTGGTCTGATGAGCTTCCGTTTTTTGCGCTTCGGGCATGACCTTCAACTCTCCATAGAATGATCCTTGTGCCTGGTTGAGGAGTACGTTCTTGAAGAGCTGGTCGCTATATCCTCCCCCTACGTTGTGCAAGACGTGTGTCTCAATGTGGTAGTGCTGTTGTTCACGCAGCAGGGCCAGACCAAATAAACGTGTTTCACATCCATGTGCGTCGTGCGTGATAGTAATATGACAACGCGAATCCTCACCACTGAGGCTGATGATATGCAGGGTGAAAGCGGTATCGGCCAATTGCTGTACCTCCAAGCGGACGTTGACAGGATCTATCAGCACCCAATGCGCCTGCTGCCCCGGATGAAGACAGAGTGTCATTTCCTGATCATGCAGGTTTTTATGTATGGTGATCTCGTTGCTCATCATTTATACTCTTGTTCGATGAAGTCAAATCCCTTCTCGTCGATTTCTTTTGCAAGTGATGCGTCGCCCGTACGAACGATATGACCGTTGTAGAGCACGTGTACGAAATCGGGTCGGATATATTCAAGCAGACGTTCGTAGTGGGTGATGACGATGGCAGATGTGGCAGGTTGTCCTGCAGTTGCAGCTTGTTCCGGCGTCTTGCGTATGCGGTTGAAACCATCGGCCACGATGCGTAGTGCATCCACGTCCAATCCAGAGTCGGTCTCGTCGAGTATGGCCAGACAAGGCTCCAACATGGCCATTTGAAAAACCTCATTTTTCTTTTTCTCACCACCGGAGAATCCCTCGTTGACGCTACGATTCTGCATCTTGTTGCTAATCTCAACCAGCGCCTCTTTCTCGCGCTTGAGTCGCAGAAACTCGCTAACACTCAGAGGTTCCAACCCCTGATACTTGCGTTTCTCATTGACTGCTGTTTTCATGAAATTGACCATGGAAACTCCGGGAATCTCGACGGGATACTGAAAGGAGAGGAATAGCCCCTCTCGAGCTCGGTCTTCGGGTGACATCTCCAGTAGGTTTTTCTCACGGAAGGTGATGGTGCCCTCGGTTACGGTATAGGCCGGATTGCCCGTAAGGATGGCCGATAGCGTCGATTTCCCGGCTCCATTTCGCCCCATGAGCGCATGAATCTCGCCTTCTCCTATGTGTAGTGTCAAGCCTTTTAGTATCTGTTTTCCGCCTACTTCGGCGTGTAGGTTTTCGATGTGTAGCATAATGATAATCAGTTGCAAATGAGTGTCATAAGGGTCGTGCCTACGGCCTGTAAGGTGGCCGTTGAAACGTGGCTCATGTCATCGTTGACGGTGTGCCAATAGGCAGGAAACCCAGTGCCCGACAGGGCATCGTAGTGTATGATGTCGAGGCAGGGAATGCCTGCCAATACATTAACGTAGTAATGGTCGTCGGTGATGGGGCAGGAGGGTTGCTGACGGAAATAGCGCGCATGGCCCAAATCGACAGCACGTTGCCATACTTTGCGTGTGTATGAGGCAGCATACTGCATTGAGAAATACTCCTGATAGAAACACGCATCTGGCGCGCCAATCATGTCAAGCAGGATACCATAAGTGTATTGTTCCGCATTGGGTTTTACCGATGCGGACCATAGTTGGCTGCCCAAACACCATGTGTTATCGCGTTGCTGTCCATCAAACCACTCTGGTGTCCCCATATCCTCGGTGTCAAAGAATACTATATCGACAGGGATGAGTGCGACGCCCTTTGTGTTTAGCAGTTGCCATTGACGTGCCAGCTCGAGCGCAACTCCCACGCCACTGGCAGCATCATTGGCTCCAAGAACAGGTGTATGATGGTTGGATGGATTAGCGTCGTGGTCGGCCCATGGTCGGCAGTCCCAGTGTGCGCAGATTAGCAGTCGTTTGCCTGATGACTCTGCACCAAGATGCCCGATAATATTCCGGATAGGAGCCGGATTGCCTAAATAATCAGGCAGCGTACCAGTTTGCTCCTCAACCAGTGCACCGAATCGATGCAGTTGGGCTACCAAAAAGTTGCCACATTGTTGGTGCGCTTGTGTACCAGGCACACGTGGCCCAAACTGCACCTGCTGAGCTATGTAGTGATAGGCAGAATCTGCCGAGAAATCCACCGAATATGTGCGTTCGGTGGTTTTCTGGGCAGGTTGCTTGCTAAGTTTGCCGCAGGCGGACAAACCGATGGCTAACGTTAATATTATTATGAGTGGGTATTTGATAGTCAAGAGCTTCTATAGGAGGTAGAATCCTTATCGTAGGTTGCGTTCAGAAATGGAGGTATGGGTCTGTATAGCGCAGATGGTTTCTCCGAAAATTTGCTCGGTGGTGATAACGTGCACCTTAGAGCAACGCGATGCTTCGAATGGTAGCGAGTCGGAGAAGATGAGTTCTTCCATCTCGCTGTTCTCAACACGTTCGCAGGCCGGACCGGACATAATACCGTGGCTGACAACAGCGCGTACGGTAGTTGCCCCTAGTTCTTTCATTACTTTAGCAGCCTTACATAATGTGCCAGCGGTATCTGCAATATCGTCGATGATGACTACGTTTTTGTCCTGAATGTCGCCGAGGACTCTAATTTCGCTGACCTGATTAGCTTTGAGTCGTTGCTTGTAACAGATGACCACAGGAACCTCGTGTTTGAGTCGTTTCTCCAGTTTCTTGGCAAAAGTTGCAGCACGCTTGGAACCACCTACGTCAGGGGATGCAACGACTAGGTTTTCGAGGTTGAGCGACTGGATGTAGTCGGCAAAAATGGTGCTACCAAACAGGTGATCAACAGGAATGTCAAAGAATCCCTGAATCTGGTCAGCATGCAAATCGAGCGTAATGACGCGATCAGCACCTGCTGTTTGAATCATGTTTGCTACCAGTTTAGCACCGATAGAAACACGTGGTTTGTCCTTGCGATCCTGACGTGCCCATCCGAAATAAGGGATGACAGCTATCACTTTGTAAGCACTAGCGCGTCGTGCTGCATCGATCATGAGCAGCAACTCCATAAGGTTGTCGGTACTTGGGCAAGTGGATTGCACCAAATAAACAGACTGACCACGGACGGAATCTTCAAAACAGCAAGAGAACTCGCCGTCTGAAAAATGTTCGATGTTCACTTTCCCGAGGGAGACACCAAGGTATTGACAGATACGCTCTGCAAGCGCGCCGCCTTTCGAGCCTGCAAATACCTTGTAAGGGTTGGCTTCAATTAACATTTTTTTGAAACAATTTTGTGTGTTGATAATTTTCGGGATACCTTTCGAAATCCCTGATTCGTTGGTGCAAGCGCTTCCAATTGGCCGCCACGCAACGAATTTCGCTGCAAAGGTACTACTTTTTTTGTAAATGGACAAGAAAAATTCTATTTTTCTGCATGATTGTTGCACAATTCATTTTTTTTTAGTAATTTTGCAGTCTCAAATTATTAATTGGGGTATTCCGCGCGTTAAGTGTGCGTGTATTGCTCATAAAAGAACAGTAGAGACGATAGAAAATTCACCTCAGGAAAGATATGAAAAAGACATTTTCTTTGTTGGCCGTTATGGCTACCGTATTGACGCTGGCATTTGTGCTGATGTCGGCAGGTAAGAAACAGCAACGTTTGTTTATGGTAGGTGACTCAACGATGGCGGATAAAACCGAGTTGGAGGCATCTCCTGAGCGTGGTTGGGGACAGTTGTTCCCCAGTTTTTTGGACGATGAGATCGTGGTGGAGAATCACGCGATGAATGGGCGTAGTACCAAGTCTTTTCAGGATGAGGGCCGATGGAGCTATGTGCTGAATCTTATGGATAAGGGCGATGTACTCATCCTGCAGTTTGGACACAATGATGCCAAGCGTAGTGATTCGACTCGCTTTGCTTCGGTTGAAGAATACAAGCACAACCTTATCAAGATGGGTAGGCAGGCGCGCGAAAAGGGCGTGGATGTTATCATTTGCAGTCCTATCAATCGCCGCAGTTTCAAGGATGGGCATTTTGAGATGACGCATGGTGATTACCCTGCCGCTGCATGTGAGGCTGCGAAGGAGTTGCAGGTGCCTTATCTGGACATGGAGAAGGCAACCCGCGATTGGTTGACCGAGTTGGGAGACGAGGCGTCGGTGCCCTATTTTATGAACGTGAAAGCAGGCGAATGTACCAAGTTTCCAGAGGGCAAGGTTGACAATACTCACCTGCGCGAGAATGGTGCGTTGAGTGTTGGTTATATGGCAGCCAAGCTGATAAGCCAGCAGAAGATTGCCTGCCTCAAGAAGCATGTTGTGCTACGCAACGTGGATGGTTGCGCCTTCCAAAGCAAGAAAAACAAGGTCGGTAAGCCTCTCTATACCACTTTTTGTCGTCCCTCACTGAGTAGTGACAAGAAACTGACAGAGAGCGATATGAAGAAATTCTGATGGTGCTGTAGCATACATTTTGTACAGAAGGGTACGGGCTGCCCTGTTTCCCATTAGGCTCAATAAAAACACATGGAACAAATTATAGAATCCATATCCCTGCTTGATTGGGTGCTGATAGGTGCATTGTTGGCACTATTCTGTTACCAATTGTACTACTATGTGCGCTACATGGCGGGCGTGCAACGACGTGTTCGCCACCAGACCAAGAAACGTTTTCGTTGGCGCGAATCATCCGTTTCCAACTCTATTTCTGACACGTCTGATGAGACTATAGAAGATTCCTCTAATGTGGCTCAGAGTACAAATGTATTGGAAGCGAAAGAGGTTGTCAAGCCAGGTGTATCGGTAGTGGTGTGCGCTCGCAATGAAGAAGAAAATCTGCAGCACTATCTGCAGGCCTTGCTCAGTCAACGTTACCCTGAGTTTGAGGTGATTGTCGTGAACGATGCCAGTTTGGATAATACACAAGTAGTATTGGATCAGATGACGCAGCGTTTTCGAAATTTGCGTCTCACGTTCGTGCCTGCTGACGCGTGGGTGCGTTCGTCTAAGAAATTAGCGCTGACGTTGGCAGCCAAAGCGGCCAAGTATGACTACTTATTGCTGACCGATGCTGATTGTGTGCCAGAGTCTCCGTATTGGATAAGCGAGATGATGAAGGGTTTTGTCAGCCCAGAGATTGATATTGTACTGGGATATGGTGCCTATTTTGAAGAACCGCGTTGGGTTAATAGGCTGGTGCAGTACGACACCATCTTCAATGCAATGCAGTGGTTGGGCATGGCTATGTCACGCCACCCTTATATGGGTGTTGGTCGCAACCTGGCCTATCGTAAGTCTGCATTTCTTAACAAGGGTTTCTCGGGCTTGTTAGGCGAGAAAGCGGGGGATGATGACCTATTGGTCAATCGTATCGCCAATCGGCATAACACTGAGGTGGTCTTGACGCCAGATAGTTATACGTGGTCTATTCCCAAACAATCATTCGCCGATTGGCGCAGACAAAAATATCGTCATCTATCGGTATCGCCTGTCTATCGTACGGCTACCAAGTTGCGTTTGCTTTGCGAACCTCTGACACGTGGTTTGTGGTATGCGCTAATAGTGACCATTGTCGTATTGGCTGCGATGGGGATCCTTACCCATCCTCTGGTATGGGCGCTGGCGGCAATTCTTTTTGTGATGCGCTTAGTATTGCAGATGTCGCTTATCAGTCGTGCTGCGCATATTTTGGGTGCTCAAGGATTTGGAATGAGTGTGCTACTCTATGATGTATACTTGCCGCTATCGAACCTGGGTATGCTCATCAAACATCGCCTACACCGCAAGCAGGAACTGAAGTGGTAAGAACCAACTGATAATTTTCAATTCTGTCCGTCGGACATTTTTATTCACATAGTCCCTCATGGGATATAAATACATTAATTTACTATTATGGAACAACAAAACCAAATGAGCATCAATATTGCCCCAGAAGTTGCACGTGGCAACTATTCTAACCTCGTTGTAATCGGTCACTCAGTATCGGAGTTCTGTCTGGATTTCGCCAGCGTATTGCCTGGTCAGCAGGGTGCACAAGTACAGTCACGTATTATCCTGGCACCGGAACATGCCAAGCGTCTGTTGGCCGCTTTGCAAGACAATATTCAAAAGTACGAGAAGCAGTTCGGTGGTATCCAACTCAAGAATATGCAGATGCCAGTTTCGGCAGGTGAAGCATAACGACTATGTAGCATATCCGTTGCAATTATAGTTGAAAATACCATCTCTAAGACCATTTTATTATGAAGATTTTTCCGGCTAGTCAGCTGATAATCAATGCTGACGGTAGTGTGTTTCATTTACATATCCGTCCAGAACATTTGGCTGATAAAGTAATCTTGGTAGGCGACCAAGATCGAGTAAATATTGTGGCGTCATTTTATGACAAAGGCAGTATTGAGTGTGATATCCAGTCGCGCGAGTTTCATACCATCACTGGTCGTTATCACGGCAAGCGTATCTCGTGCATCTCGACAGGCATCGGTACCGATAACTGTGATATCGTACTCAATGAACTGGATGCGTTGGCAAATATCGACTTTGCTACGCGTACTGAAAAAGACGTGCATCGCCAGTTGGAAATCGTGCGCATAGGTACCTCGGGCGCGATGCAGGAAGATGTTCCTTTGGGTGCATTTTTGGCATCGGTTAAGTCGGTGGGTTTTGATGGCGTATTGGCTTTCTATCCTCATCGCGACGAGATTGTGGATCTGGGTTTCGAGCAAGCGCTGGTGGACTATATTGGTTACCCGAAGAAGGCAGCTGTGCCCTATATTATCGCTGCTGATGCGGAGTTGATAGAGCGCGTGGCTGGTGACGACATGATGCGTGGATGTACGATTGCAGCCAATGGTTTCTATGGTCCCCAAGGACGCGAGTTGCGTGCAGGTTTGGCCGTGCCCGACATGAACGAGAAGATTAGTGCATTCCGTTACGAGGGACAACGCATCACCAACTACGAGATGGAAGGATCAGCGATTGCCAGTCTAGCCAAACTGATGGGACACAAAGCGATGACCGTATGCTGCATCATAGCACATCGCAAGGCTGAGGCAGCCAACACTGACTATAAACCACGAGTTCGCGAACTGATTCAGACGGTACTGGATCGTATTTGACCTGTGTGTCGTTATGGGCTGACTGAGTTGCTATACGTACCGACTATCGTCCGACCGACATACTATTATATTCTGCACCCCGAAGCGGGTGTGCTCTACAACACCATAATCCGTTTTATGAAAAAAACAGTTATCACCCTTTTGGCAGCATTGTCACTGGTGTCATGCTCCCAAAAACAGGCGACTACAACGCCTTCAACCGACGAATTTTCTTATATGGTTGACCAATTTTATGACCTGGGCATCCTTCGCTACCGAGTGCCCGATTTTGAGACTTTATCTTCTCAGCAGAAAGCGTTAGCGTACTACCTGACCGAAGCAGCTCTTTGGGGACGCGATATCCTCGCAGACCAAAACTGCAAGTATAACTTATCTATTCGTCGCGCGTGTGAAGCGCTATATCTGGGTTACCAGGGTGACAAGACGACTGACGAATGGGTAGCATTTGAGCGTTACCTCAAGCGTGTATGGTTCTCAAATGGCATCCATCACCATTATTCGGAAGATAAATTTCTGCCTGAGTGTTCAAAAGATTGGTTTGTACAAGCTTGTGAAACAACGGGTGTGAGCTATGACCCTGTTATCCTTTCGGTCATGTTTGATCCTATGGTATTGGCGAAGAAAGTTTGTCAAGATTCAGACAAGGATTTGCTACTCAATTCGGCTTGCAACTACTATGAAGGCTTGTCACAAGCCGAGGCAGAAGCATGGTATGCTGCACACAAGGACGATTCGGCAGAACCGAAGTGGATTGGCTTGAATAGTAAACTGGTGAAGAATGAACAAGGCGAAATCATCGAGCGAGTATTTAAGACCGAAGGCGATGGTCTTTATCGCGAGGCATTGGAAAAAGTAGTGGAAAATCTGCAGAAAGCTTTGCCTTATGCCGAGACAGAAGAGCAGCGATTGGTACTGGAAAAATTGATTGCGTTCAATCAGACCGGCGACCTGCAGACCTTCAACGAATATGCTATTGCGTGGGTGAAAGATTTGAATAGTCGCGTGGATTTTGTCAATGGTTTTACCGAGGTGTATGGTGATCCGTTGGGAATCACAGGCGCATGGGAGTCGATGGTGAACTTCAAGAACCTTGCTGCCACCGAGCGTACAGAGAAAATGTCGTCAAATGCTCAGTGGTTTGAAGACAATTCGCCAACCGACAAAAAATACAAGAAAGCCGAGTGTAAGGGTGTATCTGCCAAGGTTATCACCGCGGTTATTTTGGCTGGTGACTGCTATCCTGCTACCCCTATTGGCATCAACTTGCCTAATGCCAACTGGATTCGCAAGGCCTATGGCAGTAAGTCGGTAACTATCCAAAACCTGACTGAAGCCTACAATCAGGCCAGTTTGGGCAATGGATTCAATGAGGAGTTTATGTACTCAGATGCCGAGCGCGAGTATGCTAAGAAATATGGAGCTTTTACAGGTGATGTTCATGTCGATTTGCACGAATGTTTGGGTCACGGTAGTGGCCAATTGATGCCAGGTGTGAGCAAGGATAATCTAAAGGAGCACGGCTCTACTATAGAAGAGGCACGCGCCGACCTGTTCTCGCTTTACTATATGGCAGATGCTAAGTTGGTGGAGTTGGGAATTATGCCAGATGCTGAGGCTTACAAAGCACAATACTACTCGCAGATGCTTAACGGTGCACTGACACAATTGGTACGTGTTGAATTTGGTAAGAATATCGAAGAAGCTCATATGCGCAATCGCGCACTTATTGCCAATTGGGTGCTGGCTCATGTCCATGCAGACCATCCCGAAGTTGAGATAATTGTGGAGAATGGTAAACACTATCTTCGTGTCAATGACTATGAGGGCCTGCGTCAACTATTTGGTCAACTATTGGCTATTATTCAAGAGACCGTTTCTACAGGCGATTATGATAAGGCTTGCGAACTGGTGGAGTCATATGCTGTGCACGTTGATCCAGTTATTCATGCCGAGTTGTTGGCACGCTATCAACCATTGAATATACCTCCATACAAAGGCTTCGTTAACCCTATCTATATTCCTCATTTCGATGCCGATGGTCGTATCACTGACGTGACACTTGACTATACCGAGGGCTATATCGAACAACATCTGCGTTATTCTCGCGACTACAGCGTGCTGCCAAACATCAATTTGTAATATGACCATTCAGTTGTCGCATATACATAAGACGATAGGACGTCAATTTATTTTGCAGGACATCAGTTTGTCGGTTGGACAGGGTGAGGTGATCGGTTTGCTGGGGCCTAATGGTGCTGGCAAATCGACGTTGATGAAGATATTGGTGGGCTTGTGGCCTGCAACGTCGGGTGAGGTTGAAGTATGTGGCATCAATCTGAATCAGTGTGCGCATGACGTGGCTCCATATATCGGCTATCTGCCTGAGAATAATCCTCTTTATGAGGATATGTATATCCGCGAATATCTGGAGTTTATGGCATCGGTCTCCATGACGCAAAAGTCTGGTGAGGGCAAACCGCAAAAACTTACTAATCCCAAGGCACGTGTGGAGGAGGTGATTGCGATGGTGGGACTACAGCCTGAAATCAGCAAAACTATCGGGCAGTTGTCAAAAGGCTATCGTCAACGAGTTGGCTTGGCACAAGCCTTGCTGCAAGATCCGCAATTGTTGATATTAGACGAACCGACAACAGGTTTAGATCCTAATCAACTGGAAGATATTCGTGCACTGATTCGTGACTTGGGTAAGAATCGAACTGTTATTTTATCGACCCATATCTTGCAGGAAGTCAAACAGATGTGCAGCCGAGTGCTAATCTTATCACACGGCCAATTGAAGGCTGACATGCCTATACAGGAGATAGAGAATCTGGAGACATTATTTAGAGAAAAAACATACGAAGGGGAACACTAATCTATTCCCGTATTACCTATAGACGATACACCAATGAGCGAATTTGATATACGCAACCAACAATCGATGACCACTGATGATTACGACAAAGCGCTTCGCCCGTTGAGCTTTGACGACTTCTCAGGCCAATGCAAAGTGGTGGATAACTTACGTATCTTTGTGCAGGCGGCCAAGATGCGCAACGAACCCTTGGACCACACGTTGCTCTTTGGCCCTCCAGGCTTAGGTAAAACAACCCTGGCCAATATTATCGCTAATGAGATGGGCGTAGGGTTCAAGGTGACCAGTGGCCCGGTACTGGATAAGCCTGGTGACTTGGCCGGTCTGTTAACTTCATTGGAGGAAAATGATGTGCTCTTTATTGACGAGATTCATCGTTTGAGCCCTATAGTGGAGGAGTATTTGTATTCAGCAATGGAGGATTTCCGCATCGATATCATGATTGATAAAGGACCATCTGCGCGTACTATACAGATTGAACTCAACCACTTTACCTTGGTTGGCGCTACGACACGTAGTGGTCTGTTGACCTCACCTCTGCTGGCCCGATTTGGTATCAAGTCGCACCTTGAATACTATGATGCACCTACTTTGGGTAAGATCATTCGTCGTTCGGCCAATTTACTTGATGTACATATTGATAGTCACGCAGCCGATGAGATAGCTCGACGCAGTCGTGGTACGCCTCGTATCGCAAATGCTTTGTTGCGCCGTGTACGCGATTTTGCACAGGTTAAAGGTAATGGTAGCATAGACCTTGAAATCACGCGCTATGCGCTCGAGGCACTTAATATTGACTCGTTTGGCTTGGATGAGATTGATAACAAGTTGTTGTTGACAATTATTGATAAGTTCAAGGGAGGTCCTGTGGGACTCACCACTTTAGCCACAGCGATGGGCGAAGATGCCGGCACGATTGAAGAAGTCTACGAGCCTTTCCTTATCATGAATGGTTTCATCAAGCGTACTCCTCGTGGACGAGAAGTGACTGAATTGGCCTACAAACATCTGGGTAAAACGCCACTGGGGACCAAGTTTGAAATAAACCCCACGCTCTTTGATTAAGTAAGAGTGACATGACATTTACGCTAATTAACGAATGAAACAATACAAGGCAATTTTTCTAGATTGGGATGACACTATCGGTGATTTTCGCCATGCGGCAGAGAAATCGTTGTCCGACATCTACGACTATTTTCATGTGAACGAATGTTTCCCTACACAGGAGGCATTCGCTCAATGCTATAATATACATAACCTTGAACTGTGGGCCAAGTATGGCTTAGGTGAAGTGACGAAAGAATATCTGGAGTTCGACCGTTTCTTTTATCCCATCATGAAGGCACCCAAGCCGTGGCCGGTAGATAAGTGCATCTCGCAGGCGGTGCTGATGGGTAAGGTACACTTAGAGCATACGACGCGTTATTTTTCGCTATTGCCGGATGCAGAACGAGTCATCAAACGATTGGCAACTATTTATCCGTTGACTATCGTAAGCAATGGTTTCGTGGAAGTGCAATACAAGAAAATTGAGCGCTCGGGATTAGGTGAGTATTTTCAGTATGTCATCCTGTCAGAAGAGGTGGGGATTCAGAAACCACAAAGAGGAATCTTTGATATCGCGCTACAACGCAATGGATTGCAGGCTGATGAAGTGCTGATGATAGGTGACTCATGGAATTCTGATATACAAGGAGCCATCAATGCTGGTATCGATCAAGTATGGATACAAGATCCGCGTCATACGACAGATCCTAATCTGCCAGCGACCTATAAAGTGGAACGCATTGCTGACGTTTTGACGCTTCTGGGAGTAGAAGACTGACATTTTGTCCCGTCTTTAACGTTTGGCGCGCTAATTGACTATCGCTTTGCGACATGCAGACATGCTTTGTGATTGGTAAAATAATGGGCATGTGGCAGATGTACCACAATTTAACTATACGATTATGAAGAACGAAAAAGATATTCAAAATGATGAGCTTCTCAACGAAGAGAATGTAGTGGAAGAAGTTCAAACCGAAGCTCCCGAGGCAGCAAATGAAGATAGTTCCGAATCAGTTCAACCATCGGCAGAAGAACTGCTGGAGAAGGCCAATGCAGAAATTCTGGATTTGCGTGATAAGAATCTAAGAATGATGGCGGAGTTTGACAATTTCCGTCGACGTACAGCCAAGGAAAAATTAGAACTACAGAAGACTGCAGGTGAGCGCATCTTTGTTGACATGCTTTCACTGGTGGATGATTTCGAGCGTGCAGAAAAGGCTATGTCAACGTGCGAAGATGTTGAGGCGTTGCGCCAGGGATTGGATCTTATCCACAAGAAGTTTGTTGCTTTTCTTGAAAAGAACGATGTAAAAGCCATTGAGACCGAGGATGCAGATTTCAATGTGGACTTGCACGAGGCCATCACTACTTTCCCGGCCGGTGAAGACAAGAAGGGTAAGATTATTGATTGCACGCAGCGTGGCTATACCCTTGGCGAGAAGGTGATTCGCTATGCTAAGGTGGTAGTAGGTGAATAACAGATTGCGGTGTGGACGTGTATTGAAAAGTTTTTCATACGACAACAGATGAGAGCCCTCGGGGCATGATAATATGGCAGAAAAAAGAGATTACTACGAAGTGCTGGGTGTGAGCAAAAGCGCTTCGGCAGACGAAATAAAGAAGGCTTACCGCAAGTTAGCTATACAGTACCATCCTGATAAGAATCCGGGTGATAAGGTGGCTGAGGAAAAATTCAAAGAGGCAGCAGAGGCCTACAGTGTGTTGTCTGATCCAGAGAAGAAACAACGCTATGACCAGTATGGTTTTGCCGGCATGGGCGGTGCAGGCGGTTTCAGTGGACAGGGCATGGACCTGAACGATATCTTTTCTCAGTTTGGCGACTTGTTTGGTGGCTTCATGGGTGGCGGTAATGGTGGTTTTCGCATGAACTTCAACGGACAGGAGTTTAATTTCGGAGGAGGTGGACGCCGCCAACGTCGTGGCAGTGACCTGCGCGTGAAAGTGAAAGTAACGCTGGAAGAGGTAGCTACGGGTGTTGAGAAAAAGATAAAAGTAAAAAAACAAGTACCATGTTCTCATTGCAATGGAACGGGTTCGGCTGATGGTCAGACCGAACAATGTCCAACCTGTAAGGGTACCGGTCGTGTACAACGCACTCGCAATACGTTCTTTGGCCCACAGATGGTACAGGAAACATGTACCGATTGCCAAGGCGAAGGTAAGAAGATACGCAATAAGTGTACCCACTGTGGTGGTGATGGTATTGTGCGTGATGAGGAAATCATCACTATCAATATCCCCGCAGGTGTGGCAGAAGGAATGCAGCTAACTGTGCAGGGTAAGGGTAATGCAGCACCACGTGGCGGTGTGGCTGGTGATTTGTTGGTACTCATTGAAGAGGAAGAACATAAGGACCTGGTTCGTGATGACTGCAACCTGATATATAATTTGTTGTTGTCAGTGCCAACAGCATCGTTGGGAGGTCAAGTCGAAATTCCGTCGCTGCAAGGACCTGTGAAGATTACGATACCTGCCGGTACGCAACCAGGTAAGGTGCTGCGCCTGCGCGGAAAAGGTTTGCCGCAGATTGATGGTTATGGTCGACAGATTGCTGTAGGTGACCTGTTGGTTAATATTGGCGTCTATATCCCAGAGAAACTCTCGAAAGACGAGAAAAAATGGATGGAAGAATTTCAGAAGTCAGAAAATGCGGCCCCCGGTCACGCTGCTAAGAAGAGTTTCTTCCAGAATTTGTTTGGCTAATGACTATGAGAATGTGTAGCAATTCCTAATGAGACGTTTTATTTATATGGTATGCATGTGTCTGTGTGTTGCGCAGGCGCATGCTTTTGTTTTTAGCAAAACGCGTGTTCGTATCATGGATAGCGAAGGCTATCTGCTGGTGCCGCAAATGGTTGACACATCTCTTGATCAACCGTCGTCTATTGGCGCTGCAACTCGCTATCTGCCAGCTGTTTTGCTACTACATGATCATGGTGCATGGTTCTCGATAGGCAAAGAGAAACTGGTTAGACCATTAGCTGCTGATAAAGGGGAAGCGCGGTCTCATGCAGACATGGCTATGCTGGCTGATGCCGAGGCGTGGGTGAACCGATGCTACGACTCGATTTTTGTTGGCGATAGTTTGGCCTCGTTGGGTTATGTGGTGCTGTGTGTAGATGCTCCGGGGTGGGGTAGTCAGGTGCCAATATCTCCAGATTGGGAGACCATAGGGACCTTGCCGCAAAAGGTTGCTGCTGATAGTCTGAAAGCATACAATAAACGAATTAAGAACGGGCAGCCCGACTACTATCAACACATGATAAATCAAACGGGTGAGGCTTGGTTTGAACATACATTGGCG
Source organism: Paludibacteraceae bacterium (assembly GCA_024399615.1). GTDB lineage: Bacteria > Bacteroidota > Bacteroidia > Bacteroidales > Paludibacteraceae > Colicola. The sequence goes on from JAKSNQ010000016.1 coordinate 24,081, forward strand.
TTGGATAAAGCCTGTGTTTCCTATTTGCTGTCATTGCCTTATGTGGACTCAACAAGCATTGCTTGCTTTGGCTTCTCGATGGGTGCATATCGTGCTTGGCAGTTGGCTGCAGAAGATCATCGTGTGACAGCATGTGTGGCCAGCAATTGGATGACGACGATGGCCGCAAATGGTGGCGCATTGTCTAATGCCTCAGCATACTCGATGTATCGTCCTGACTGCACTCTCGATTATCCAGCCATCGCGGCCCAGATAGCGCCACGTCCATTGGTGCTTATGTATGGCGAGTACGACCATCTATTCCCTGTCTCGGCAGTAGAAGAAGCAATTGCCATTATCGATGAGGGTTATCGTGTGCAGCAGGCTGAGACGGCTTTTCTACCAATTGCCTTTCCTGTGAAGCATTTTTTCTCTCGTGAACAGTTTGCAACTCTCGTATCGGTATTACGACGACTGAGTTCAGAGTCTGAGAATTTGCGGTAAGGTAGGATTGTCTGCCACGATGTGGTACAACAATATTTTACCTTGTCGGGATTCGCCAATCTTCTCGAGTAATTAAGTCAAGTGCAGAAAACTTGACTTTTTTTGTGTGAAAATAAGATAATTTTGCGCACTTGGTAAACTCAGAAACTTTTTTTACGCAAAAAGTTTCCAATTTGTTTGGTTGTTTCGAATTTTTTTCGTACCTTTGCACCCGCATTCGTTAAGAAGTGCACAATTAATATCTTACATCGATGATAGAACAACGCGAACATATTATCCGAACAGCTAAGGAAAACTTTGAGCACTATGGTATAAAGAGCGTTTCAATGGATGACCTGAGTAAAGAATTGGGCATGTCAAAAAAAACACTATACACCCATTTTGCTCAGAAAGATGACCTTATAGAGTGCGTACTTGCGTACATACGCGAGTGTATAGAGGAGCACATTTCCTCGTTGCAAAACTCGCCGGTCAGCATTTGGGAGCAGGTCTTGCAAGCCACGGAGACGCTGGATCATATACCTGATGTGAGGAAGATACCCCCGCTGATTTATGACCTGAACAAGTACTACCCTGAGTTGGCAAAAAAGCATAACGAGTTGGTGGAGAAAATGAGCATAGGTGCAACAAAGCGTTTTCTGCAGCGGGGCATAGATGAAGGTATATTTCGACAGGGTTTAGATGTGGACATCACGGCCTACTTTTTTGCACACATTCATGGTCAACAAATAGAAGAGTCGGTACGCAAGCAAGGTGGTCAGTATCCACCCAAGCGCATGATAGAAGCCGGCATAGACCTGATGTTGAGAAGCATATTATCAAAAGAAGGAATAGATAAATACGAACAAATAAGAGGGACTAAGAATCCCCAATAAAATCGAATAAGGGTATGAAAAGAACATTTATCACATTGATGATTGCAGCGGTTTGTGCTGGTCCATCCATGGCCGTAGACCATGTGATAGCTGCAGCCAAACCTGCAGCAGAGAAACAGACTCCGGCCGTGCTGAGTCTAAGCCTGAATGAGGCGCAGGACTATGCCGTAGAGAGCAATCGTTCCCTGAAGAACGCCAGTCTGGCTGTGCAGGAGGCTTATGCACAACGATGGCAGACTATAGCCAGCATGTTACCGAATGTGGATTTAAGTTGGAGTTACACCAATATGTGTGGCTACAAGATGGAGATGAACTTTGGCACGATGAAGCAGGAAATCAACATGCCAAACAGTTCGTCGTTGTCGATACAGACCTCAATGGGTGTCAACGGTCAGGCAATCGTGGGAGCGTTGCTGAACAACGTGGCTCTTCGTATGAAAAAAATCAGTTATGAGCAGTCTGCAAAAGAGCTCCGTGCAAGCGTGATGGAGAGTTATGTAAGCGTACTGACATTGCAGTCTATAACTGACCTTCTCGACGAGTCGCTCAATAACTTGCGCAAGATGGCAGATATGACTCAACGTACTGTTGAGGTTGGTGCTGCTGAGCAAACAACTGCAGATCAGATAAAGGTACGTGTCAATGCACAGGCCAATATGATTAACCAGCAGAAGCGAAGCATTGTGTTGGCAACCAATGCGCTGAAAGTTCTGCTCGACGTGCCCGTTACGACCGAGTTGAATCTGACTTCTACACTTGAGGAAGTGCTTTCTCCTGAGGCTGTGTTAAAAAGCTTGGGCAAGGAGTTTGATATCAATGATAACTACAATTACCAATTGCTCAAAGAGAGCACGGAGCTGGCACGTTTGAACGTTGCTATGGCAGGTGTTGCATATGGCCCCACACTCGCAGCTTTCCACCAATATAGCAATCAGCACTATTATGCAGAAGGTGGTTTCCGAATGACTCCTCCTAATACCGTCGGTTTGTCGGTTTCGATGCCATTGTGGTCAAGCGGCAAGCGTGAAGCCGGTGTGATAGAGAAAAAGATTGCATATGAAGAGGCAAAAAACACTCTGTCCGAGACTGTGGATAATCTGGCTATTCAAGACCAGCAGTTGCGATTCAATCTGCAAAACGCATATGAGACCTATGTCAATGAGAAAGACAACATCAACGTGACCAAGCGTGTGTTTGAGTCTACTACCCATAAGTTCAATATGGGTGCTGGTTCAAACCTGGATCTGATCAATGCCTCAAACGACCTGATTTCCGCGCAGTCCAGCTACGTACAGGCTGTCCTGAATCTCGTAAATGCACAAGTTATACTCGAAACATTTCTCAATAAATGAATATGAAAAAAACTATGATATTTGCTTGTGCAGCGCTGATGGCGCTGGCAGGCTGCAGCAAAAAAGAAGCTGCCCAAGCCGTAGCAGGCTCAAAGGAGCAGGTGGCAGAGGTGGTAGAAACAATGGTTCTAAAGCCTCGTACAATCCAACGCGAACTGCAATTGTCAACCAATTTGCAGGGTTACCAGACCGTGAATGTATCGCCTTCTCTGCAAGGTAAGATTGAACACATCTATGTGGAAGTGGGTGATCGTAAAGGTGCAGGTGATATGCTCGTTCGCATGGATCAGAATCAGTACAACACCACTAAACTGGCCATGTCTAATCTCGAGATTGAGAAGATGCGTGTCGAGGCATTGCTTGAGACCGGAAGTGTCAGCAAGCAGCAGTATGACCAGATTCAGCTCAGTTACAACCAGACCAAAGAGTCGTTGTCATTCTTGGAGACCAATACCTATGTTCGTGCACCATTCTCCGGTGTCGTATCAGCCAAGAACTATGAGGATGGCGAACTATATGCCGGTCAACCAATAGTTGTGCTGACTCAGGTAAACAAACTGAAAGCGTTGATAGCCGTACCGGAGAGTTACGTTCCACAGGTCAAGAAAGGTATGTCCTTGACTCTGGAGTCAACTATCTACCCAGGCAAGACTTTCCCTGCGACCATCGAGGTTGTTTACCCTACCATCGATGCTACCAGCCACACTTTCCAATGCAAGCTGGCCATTCCTAACGGACAGGAACTCTTGCGTCCGGGTATGTATGTAACCACCAACCTGAAGTTGGGCGAACAATCTGTCATTACCGCTCCATATTCAACGGTTTTGAAGCTCATTGGTGCCAACGACCGCTATGTTTTTGTCAATGAGAATGGCAAAGCAAAGCGCGTGAGTGTGGAGATGGGTCAACGCTTTGGTGACGACGTGGAAATCTCGGGAGAAGGTATCGAAGAGGGTGTTGAGCTGATCGTTAAGGGTGAGGCTCGACTCATCGATGGCGTTGCTATCAATGTAGTCAATAAATAATCGTACATCTTAATTCAGATTAACCTATGGCAATATACAAAACAGCGGTCTTAAAACCGATTACCACGCTCCTGATTTTCTGCGCGGTAATTGTGATAGGCATCTTCTGCTATACTCAGTTGCCTATTGACCAATTCCCAGAAATGAACCCACCTTATGTTACGGTCATGACCACCTATCCGGGTGCGTCTGCCAGCGAGGTGGAGACCAACGTAACCAAGATATTGGAGAACAACCTCAACTCGGTGGATCACCTGAAGGAGTTGTCTTCCGCATCTAAGGATAACATGTCGATGGTAACCCTGGAGTTTGAGTGGGGTACCGAATTGGACGAAGTCGTAAATGATATACGTACGTATGTGGACCTCTGTAAAGACAGACTTCCTGACGCATGTAGTAATCCGATCATCTTGCGACTCAGTACGTCGATGATGCCTATCATCCAGTTTGCTGTTACAGCCAATGAAAGTTATCCGGCATTGGACAAGATTCTGCAAGATGAAGTTATACCTCAGCTCAACCGCGTAGATGGTATCGGTAACTTGTCAGCATCGGGTGCGCCTGAGCGATATGTCTATGTCTATCTGGATCAGTCCAAACTGGATGCATATGGTTTGACGGTCGAGAATGTCGGACAGATCATATCGGCCAATAATCTCAACATGTCAACCGGTACTGTCAAGTTGCAAAAGGAGCAGTATCAGATGGAGGTGCGCTCAGAGTTCACCGGCAGTTCGGAGATTAATGACCTGGTTGTTACCACGACCCGTGATGGCCGTCAGGTGTTCGTGCGCGATATCGCTACTGTCAAGGACACCATCAAGGAACTCTCTCTCGATGAGAAAACCAATGGTAAAGAGTGTGCCCGCCTGATTGTGACCAAGCAGACCGGTGGTAACACGGTGCAGGTATGTCGTGACGTCAACAAGGAGATGGAGAAGATCAAAAAACAACTCCCTGCTGATGTCAAGATAGAGACCATCTATGACTCTTCAGAAAATATCCAAAACTCAATCGACTCGCTTGAGGAATCAATCATGTATGCACTCCTTTTCGTGGTGCTTGTGGTACTCTTCTTCCTGGGTCGTTGGCGTGCGGCGCTGATCATCGGCCTTACGATTCCTATCTCGTTGATCGTGGCGTTTATCTACCTGCAAATGGCAGACTCGTCGCTCAATATCATCTCGCTCTGTTCGCTCAACATTGCCATTGGTATGGTCGTGGACGATGCTATCGTGGTGCTGGAAAATATTACCAAGCATGTGGATCGTGGTGAGAATCCACGAGAAGCTGCTATATATGCAACCAACGAGGTATGGATATCGGTTATCGCTACCACCCTGGTTATCGTGGCCGTATTTGTGCCACTGACGATGATGAATGGTATGGCCGGTATCATGTTCAAGTCGTTGGGCTGGATTATTACCATTGTCTGCTGTACTTCTACCCTTATTGCCATCTCGCTGACGCCTATGTTGGCATCCAAACTGCTGAAACCACGTCGCGTACATGTGGATGAAAATGGAGAGTTGATAGATGATGACAAGAATCGTAACAACTGGTATGACCGTACAGTCGTAAGGGGTCTGGACTGGTTTGATGACAAGTATGCTCAGATTCTGGGCTGGTGTCTGCATCATAAGACATGGACCTTTATCGTGCTGCTGGCATTCTTTGGCATATCACTAATGCCGTTCATCACAGGTATGATTGGTACAAACTTCATGCAACAGCAGGATAACGGCCGATTTACCGTCAAAGTAGAACTGCAACGTGGTACCCGTATTGAGGAGACTTTGAAGACCGCTCGTGCCCTTGAGGCGGAGATAATGGAATTGGTTCCAGAGGCTCAGTTGATCAATACCTCTGCAGGTTCCAACGACGATGCCGGTATGGGTGCATTGTTCTCAAGCACGATGAACAACACTATCAATATGACCGTACGTACGTCAAAGAAATATGAACGTGAACGCAGCATCACGGAGATAACGGAAGTTGTTCGTAAACAATTAGCCAAACATCCTGAGATTACCGACTTTACGGTTAGTTCATCATCCGGTGGTGGCATGTCCAGCAACTCTGTAGATATAGAAATCTATGGTTATGACTTTGACAAGACCTCAGAATTGGCAGAGCGATTGAAATATATCTGCAATCACGATGTGGAAGGAGCCCGCGACGCCACCATTTCACGTGACGATGAACGCCCTGAGATCAATATCGTGGTAGATAAGGAGAAAGCCAGCCGTTTAGGATTAACTCCAGCCACAATCAGCAGTTATCTGCGTAATCGTGTAAATGGAATGTTGTGCGGTTATCTGAAAGAGGATGGCTCTGAGTACGAAATCTATTGCCGTTTGAACGAAGATAATCGTAATTCGATAGAGAAAATCCAGGACCTCACTATCCCTACACCAGTTGGCACATTTGTAAAACTGAGTGAGGTGTGCCGCATCGAGGAATACTGGACTCCTCCTACAATCGAGCGCAAGAGTCGTCAGCGTTATGTGAAGGTGTCTGTTACGCCATATGATGTTTCGCTGGGTGAGTTGGCTACTCGTATTCAGGCCGTGATAGATCAGGAAAACATCCCTCAAGGTATCGTTGTTCGCCTGGCAGGTGACTACGAGGATATGCAGGAGACGTTCGGAAAGATGGCCATGTTAGGCGTGCTCATTATTCTGCTTGTCTATATCGTCATGGCTTCGCAGTTCGAGAGCTTCAAGAAACCATTCGTCATCATGTTCACTATTCCGTTCGCATTGTCGGGCGTGATCATCGCCCTGCTTATCTCGGGTACCGACCTGGACATGATTGGTGCACTCGGTCTGGTGATGCTGGTGGGTATCGTTGTCAAGAATGGTATCGTGCTCATCGACTATATCGACCTGCTTCGTGAACGCGGAACCGAACTGAACGAGGCAATTGTTGCCGCCGGACGCAGTCGTATCAGACCTATCTTGATGACGGCAGCCACTACCATCCTGGGTATGGTGCCTATGGTGCTCAGCCGAGGTGAAGGTTCTGAGATGTGGAGACCTATGGGTATCGTCGTCATTGGCGGTTTGCTGGTCAGCACCTTGCTCACCTTCTTCATCGTACCAACGCTCTATGCCGCTATGTCTCGTCATGGTGAACGAGACCGATTGAGCGCTATGCGTAAGCAATTTATCTTCATGAACATCAAACTGAAGGATAAACAGTCTAAATAACTCCCACAACTATGCTTAAAAGTGTAATGATTGTATATAACCAGGCCAACACCGAGCGTGTCGAATACTTACTCGACACGCTGGGTGTGCGCGGGTTTACCTATTTTGAGAATGTACAAGGCCGTGGCAGCGTCAACGGAGAGCCTCGCAGAGGCACCCATGCCTGGCCGGAGATGAATAGCGCCATGCTATGTGTGGTGGAGGATACGATGGTAGAGCCCCTGCTGGAAGGTGTGCAGAAACTCGATCTGCGCAATAAAGAGGTGGGCGTCAAAGCTTTCGTTTGGGCTATCGAACAAATGGTATAATTTGTAGAACTTTGTTTGTCGGTTTTCCCGGCACGTGATAGACCCATGACTATCATTCATCAGCCTGAAAATCAGCGCTTAACTTTTTATTTGGCACAAGAAGAGTACCTATCCGAGCATTGCTGTTCGGATGGGTACTTTTTCGTATGGCAGACAGCCCCAACCGTTATCTATGGTAAGCATCAAGTCCTTGAAAATGAAGTGAATATAGACTACTGTAAGGCCAATGGAGTGGATGTGGTCCAGCGTCAATCCGGTGGCGGATGCGTCTATTCTGACGAGGGGAACCTCATGCTCAGCATGATCTCGCCATGCCGGCATTCCCAACCGGTATATGCGGCATTTCTGCAAACCTTGGTCGTGGCTTTGGAGCGCCTGGGGTTGTCGGCTGTCACAACATCTCACAACGATGTTCTCGTGGCCGGAAGGAAAGTGTCAGGCTCGGCTTGTCGGCTGACTCCATGGGGTACCATCGTACACAGTACTCTGCTGCTGAGCAGTAATATTGAGGCGCTGGAGCAGGCCATCACCCCCAGCACAGACAAACTTGCGAAAAACGGGGTGTCCAGCGTAAGACAACGTGTCATCACCCTGGCGGAGTTGGGCGTGAACGACAAGGACACCATTATCCGTACCATAACAGAAACTTTCGAAAATCTCCATTTTGAATACGAATAAACACATAGGACGCTTTGCTCCGAGCCCTACCGGCCGAATGCATTTAGGCAATGTATATGCTGCCCTTTTCTCGTGGTTATCGGTCAAGTCAAAGGGGGGCGAATGGTTGCTGCGTATCGAGGATCTTGACCCTCAGCGAAGTCGCAAAGAGTATGCTCTGATGGCAGAAGAAGACTTGCGATGGTTGGGGCTGGAATGGGACCTGGGAGGAACAGAACGCAGAGGAGAGTCGGACATTTCCTATACGCAGTCAGAGCGGGGGGAAATTTATGAAGCACATCTCAGGTTGCTTCGAGATGCGGGACTTACTTATCCCTGCTATTGCACCCGAGCGGATATCATGGCCACACAGGCGCCCCACGAGACCGATGGCAGGATCGTTTATGCGGGTACATGCCGACCGGATAATAGGGGCGAGCACGGAAGTGAACGTCGAACCGATCGTGCGGCGGCTACACGACTCATCGTGCCTGATGAGAACATATGCTTTGTCGATCAGCACTATGGTCCGCAACAGGTCAACCTTGCCAATCATTGTGGCGATTTCGTGGTGCGGCGTTCGGATGGCGCGTGGGCGTATCAACTTGCGGTAGTAGTGGACGATGCGCTGATGGGAGTAACCGAGGTGGTAAGAGGATGTGATTTGCTGCTATCCTGTGCACAACAGATCTACCTGTATCGTCTGCTGGGCTATTCGACGCCTGCATTTGGCCATATACCACTCTTGTGTAACGAGGCAGGACAACGTCTCAGCAAGCGGGACAAGTCGTTGGATATGAGTGTGCTGCGTGAGCAATATACTCCGGAGCAGTTGTTGGGACTGATAGCATATACTACCGGACAAACAGACAAGATGGAACCACTTTCGACGAACGAGTTGATGACCATCTTCGATTGGAACAAACTGCCTGCTGAAAACATAATTCTGGGTTGCTAAATGTTTACTCCACGGAATAGCATTTTCTGTCTGTTGAGCTAACTACAGTACAGCATTTTCTGCGGTAATAATCTTATATAACATATACATACGATGAAAAAACAATTATTGACGATTGCCTTGAGCGCATTATGTCTGGGCGCAAAGGCGGAGACTAACATCACGCCGGACACTACAAAAGAGAAACACATCATCCCTGCGGAAGTGTATGGACAGTTTGCCGAACATCTGGGTTCATGTATCTATGGCGGCATATGGGTAGGGGAGCAGTCTCCCATTGCCAATGTGAATGGTTATCGCAAAGATGTGCTGGAGGCGCTGAAAGCACTTCATGTACCGGTCATGAGATGGCCCGGAGGCTGCTTTGCCGACAACTACCACTGGCGCGACGGCATAGGTCCGCAAAATGAACGACCACGGATGGTGAACACCAATTGGGGAGGAACCGTGGAAGATAACTCGTTCGGTACGCATGAGTTTCTGAACCTGTGTGAACTGTTGGGCTGTGAGCCCTATGTCAGCGCCAATATCGGTAGTGGTACCGTGGAAGAGATGGCAAAATGGGTGGAGTATATGACCTCTGACGATGATTCACCGTTGGCCAATCTTCGTCGTCAGAACGGACGCGAGAAGGCGTGGAAGGTTAAGTATTTCGGTGTAGGAAACGAGAGTTGGGGATGTGGCGGACAGATGCGCCCCGAGTATTACAGCGACGAGTATCGCCGCTATGCCGAGTACTGCCGCAGTTTTTCGGGTAATCAACTGTTCAAGATCGCATCAGGAGCCAGCGATTATGACTTTAACTGGACGGAAGTGCTGATGAAGCAAATAGGCAACCGCATGCAGGGCGTATCGCTCCACTACTATTCGGTCATCAACTGGGACAACAAGGGAAAGGCTACCGAATTTGATGACCAGCAATATTATTCTTTCCTGGCGAAATGTCAGGACATCGAGCCTATTATCCAGCGTCATATAGGCATCATGAACGAATACGATCCGGAGAATAAGATCAAGCTGCTGGTGGACGAGTGGGGTACCTGGTGGGAAGTGGAAGAAGGAACGAACCCCGGTCACCTTTTCCAGCAAAACACGATGCGTGATGCGATGGTGGCTGCGCTCTCGCTCAATATCTTCCATCGCTATACCGACCGTATCCTCATGACCAATATTGCTCAGGTAGTGAACGTGCTGCAAGCCATGATCCTCACCCGTGACGAGAAGATGCTGCTCACCCCTACCTATCATATCTATCGCATGTATGCGCCTCATCAGAATGCGCAACATCTGCCGCTAAGCATTACCTCGCCGGTCCTGACTCGCCAGGTAGCCCTTCAGGCCAATGGAACGATTAGCGAGGTGGAACTGAGCAAGGTCAGCGCCACGGCATCACAAAAGGCGGGTGTCACCACCATCTCGCTTGTCAATATCGACTTGGAAAAACCGGAAACGATACGCATTCCGCTGCACCAGTTGGCAGCAGCTAAGGTCGTAAATGCAGAAATCTTGACGGCAAAGAAGGCCACCGCACACAACACGTTTGACCAGCCCAATCAGGTTGTACCTGTGGCATTCAAGGACTACAAAGTGCAGAAAGGTGA
>JAKSNQ010000017.1 GCA_024399615.1 Paludibacteraceae bacterium
TATCATGCTCAAACCGACAGGTACAATCAAATCGTACTTAAGTCGCGGACGCACTCACCTCAAAACCATTCTCAGCCATGACAACTGATAAAGATATAAAGCAACTGTTTGATGACTTCCATCCTGCGGATGCGAAGGACGATTTTGTGCGACAACTGGACAAAAAAATGCAAGTGGTGGACATCGTGAGAGGCGAGCATAATGCCGCATCACGCTTTTATGCCATCTTTGCTGCTATGTGTTTCGTGATGGGCCTGATCATTGGGATGGGGCTTCTGTATTTTGCCCTGTTCTATCCGATAGATTGGACTATGCTGGAGGCCTGGCACATCAACGAAACAATCATCCTTTTCTTCATTCGTTACGGCCATATTTCGCTCTGTCTCGTGGCCAGTTTGATTATTGTTTTGGGTAGCCTGCCATGGATGAACAGCAACTCCGGCTTCACGTTCTCTAAGATACGACTGACCCGTACCAAATATATAATAAAAGAGGTGGTAAATTGATATAATGTTCAGGCGTTAGGAGGGTTTGTTCCTGACAATGAACAATCAACTGCTGGAAGTGTCAAATTGACAAAATGAAGGTGGCATGAAGACCGCTTCAAGATCGCTTCAAGACCGCTTCAAGGTCTCTTGCAGACTCCTTGCATTATTTTTCTCTATTGTTACGGCTACTTTTCGCGTTGTTTCGTAGCTATTTTGACAATCATTTTGGAAAAGTCAAAACTTAGTTTTTTTAACTTGCAGACAGGCGCACGAACCACGGGAGACCCACGGCCGACCCACGGGAAAAATATGTGCTCGCGTGGACAGACGTATAGCCCTGAATATTATGCCGCATGGGTATAGGTTTTGATGAGTCGCTGGTAGAACTCATGCTGATCGGCAGAGGTGACGGGAGCGATGTCGGTAAGGAACTTTTGGAGCTCGAGGATGGTGCGGTTTGGGTGCTGGCCGAGTGATTCGCGGAGTGCGAGTACTCGTTGCAGTTCGTATGCGGCATGCTGAGGGAAGGTGTCCTTGATGAGCGAGGCGAGGGTGAGGCGGTCGCGTTGTGCAAAAGCTTCAGTACGTTGACATTGGATGGCCTTCGCCAAAAGAGCTACCTGCTCGTTGGGGTCGTCCAGCATGGATGCAAGTTCGGAATAGAGGTACGCATCGCGGGTGTTATGAGTGAGTTGACGATAGAGAGCAACGGCACGCTTGCGGTCGCCACAACGGTAGATGAGGTTGGCTTGATAGCGGAGCAGGTGACGATTGCGAGGGGTGTGCTGAAGGCCCATTTCTACCAGATCGAGAGCGTTCTTGAGATGCTCGAACCCACATTCCTTCTCGGATGTTACTTCGTGGAAAATGCGACTGATGACCTTGGTGGCGAACGATGGAACGGGATGCCCATTGAATTCAGACATCTGCCAATCCTCTTCGCTGAAGTAGTGCTGTCCGAAAACAGTCATATAGTCGAGCAAGGAGAAGGAGAGCCCTCCCGACCTCCCCTGCTCTGGGGAGGATGTGTATGCGTGATATTGTTGCAGCTTTGCGAGCTCCTGCTCCTTGGTGGCGAGCATAAGCGCGAGACGGTTGAGGGTGCGGGCCGCACTATGGTCTTTATCTTGTAAGTTAGGGTATAGGTTCCTGAGCGATGCAAAGATTTGCGCGGCTTCATCGCACTTGCCGGCTTCGATGCGGAGACGCATCACATCGGTTGCGGTCCAGAACATGCAGAGGGTGGTGTAGTGACCATGGTGCACGCGATACATTGGGAGGACGGCCTCGTAAGCCTGTTCAAATTGTCCGTTTTTACGCATTTCGAAGATGTCTTGGATGGTAGCCATAATTATAAATGTTTAAAGGGTTATTTTTGAAATTTGCTGCAAAATTACTGCATCAAAACGCCAAAAGTTGTCGTTTTAGTGAAAAAAATCATCTTTTTTTTGTTTTTTTCGTCTTTTTTTGCTATTTTTGTGGCATATTTTATTGGAAGCCCTATGCAAGTTCGATTTTTGCAACGATATGTTTGGTTGATTAACACCATCAGTCAGAGTGGTGGTATATCCAAAGATGACATCGATCATCGTTGGGCATGCTCGTCTGTAAATGACAACCATGAATCAGTTTACCCCAATCGTAGTTTCCTTCGACATAAGGAAGATATCGCAGAGATATTCGGGATAGAGATAGTCTATAACCGTAGGACCAATCTCTACTCGATAGCGCATACGGGAGATGTCAGGACGGGTGAACTTCGTCGCTGGTTGCTCAATTCGTTCGTGGTGAGCAATGCGCTTATCGAGTCGCAGCAACTGCATGAACGGATTCTTGCAGAGCAAATCCCAGAGGGGCAGGAGTTTGTTCCCACGATTATTGAAGCGATGCGCACCAACCAAGTGCTCGAAGTGGTGCATACTCGTTTCGGGCAAGCTTCGCAGATGTTCACGCTTGAGCCTTATTGTCTCAAGGTTTTTAAGCAGAGGTGGTACGTGTATGGTCGTCCTTCCAATCACCCGGATGAAAGGCGGATATATGCGCTTGACCGGGTAGTGAGCGTCAGGCTGACGAGTGGGACATTTGTATTGCCGGAAGATTTTGATGCGGAAGCAGAATTTGCCAACTACTATGGTGTCTTCACGAATCGAGAAGCCGAACTCGTGCGCTTACGAGTAGAAAAGGTTGGCGCGCCCTACATGCGCACGTTGCCACTTCATCACTCGCAAAAAGAGGTACTCGTGACAGACGACTATTCCGAATTTACTTTCTGGATAGCACCTACCTTTGATTTTATTCAGCAATTGCGTACTTACGGGTCGCAGTTGGAGGTGCTGGAGCCGGAGTGGCTCAGAGATGAGATGCGCGAGGAAGCAAGGAAGCTACTATCTTGTTATGAGGCAGGGAGAAACTCCGGTTGCGCGAATCCGATGAAAGCATAGAACACTTGATAAACACAATTTTTGAAAAATATTTTTTTGAAAAAGTTTGGTGGAATCAAAAAAAAGCAGTAACTTTGCACGCTCTTACTATGTAAGGGTGTGCTTTTTTGTTATTTTTTTATCGCAAATCACAGCAAAACAAACCAACAAAAATATTTCAAATCTTAAGTTTATGGCAGAAAACAAACTCAACATCGCAGCTGATTTTGCTCCTACCTCAGCACAAGAGTGGAAGGATAAAATCATTGCCGATTTGAAGGGTGCAGACTTCGACAAGAAGTTGGTATGGCGCACCCCAGAAGGGTTCAATGTGCAACCTTTCTATCGTTTAGAAGATCTGGACGGCTTGCAGACAACAGCATCAGCTCCAGGTCAATTCCCTTACGTACGTGGTACCAAGCATGACAACGACTGGTATGTTCGCCAGAACATCGTTGTAGAAGATGCAAAGGCCGCTAATGCAAAAGCATTGGACGTACTCAACAAGGGTGTCAATTCACTTGGTTTCGTTGTAACCAAGAGCCAACTCAATGCAGAGTTCGTTGCAACTCTCCTTGAGGGCATTTATGCAGAGGTGATAGAACTCAACTTCATCACCTGCCCAGGCGCAACTCCTATCCTGGCCGGTTTGCTCGCAGAGTACTTCACCAGCAAGAACCTCGACGTAACCAAGCTCCACGGTTCAATCTCATCTGACCCAATCGACAAGATGCTCATGGTAGGTAAGAACTTCGACCGCGAGGCAGTTACCACCCGCCTGATGAAGGCAATGGAAGCAAAGAAGCTTCTCCCAGGCTACCGCACTATTGCCGTTCACTCAGAGAACCTTTGTAATGCCGGTGCTTATTGTGCACAAGAGTTAGCTTATGCTCTCGCATGGGGCGCAGAGTATATGACTATGCTTACCGAGGCTGGTGTTGATGCATGCGAGGCTGCTAAGGCCATCAAGTTCAACATGGGCGTTCAGGGCAACTACTTCATGGAAATCGCCAAGTTCCGCGCTGCTCGTATGCTGTGGGCACAAATAGCAAAGGCATTTGGCGCATGTGACGAGGCTTGCAAGATGGTAGTAAACGCTACTACTTCTACCTTCAATATGACCATCTTTGACGCATATGTGAACCTGCTCCGTAGCCAGACAGAGGCTATGTCTGCAGCTATCTCCGGCGTTGACTCAATCGTGGTTACTCCATTTGACGTTACCTATAAGGATAGCGACGAGTTCTCAGAGCGTATCGCTCGTAACCAACAACTCCTTCTCGCAGAGGAGTCACACTTCTCAAAGGTAATTGACCCAGCTGCAGGTTCTTACTATCTGGAGAACCTCACCTCGATGATTGCTGACGAGGCATGGAAGCGTTTCCTCGCTATCGTAGAGGATGGCGGTTTCCATGCACAGGTTTTGGCTGGCAAGGTACAAGAGGATATTGATGCCACATTGGCAAAGCGTTGGAAGGACGTTTCTCAGCGTAAGGAGACCCTGCTTGGAACCAACCAGTTCCCTAACTTTACTGAGAAGACTGACGGCAAGATTGTGAAAGCTGCTGCTCCAGTAGCTGCTGCTTGTGGTTGTCAGGAGGAACTTGGCTGCCGCACCATCACCGTTCATCGTGCTGCAGAGCAGTTCGAGGAACTTCGTCTGAATACAGAGGCCGCTGCTAAGGCTCCAAAGGCATTCATGCTCACCATCGGTAACCTGGCTATGCGTTTGGCTCGTTCACAGTTCTCATGCAACTTCTTCTCTTGCGCAGGTTATGAAGTGGTTGACAACAACGGTTTCAAGACTGTGGAAGAAGGTGTTGATGCAGCCCTTGCTGCTGGTGCAGACATCGTAGTACTCTGCTCATCCGACGATGAGTATGCTGAGTACGCTCCTGCTGCCTACAAGTATCTCGCCGGCCGCGCAATCTTTGTAGTAGCTGGTGCTCCTGCTTGTATGGAGGACCTCAAGGCTGCAGGTATTGAGAACTACATCCACGTACGTGTAAACGTTCTTGACGAACTCAAAAAATATAGTGCACAACTTATTAAATAATATTTAGAACAGTTATGAAACCTAATTTCAAAGATATCAATATCAAAGAAGTAGCTGCTTCTAAGTATGAAGGAGCTAACGAAGCTAACTGGCTCACCCCCGAGCAAATCCCAGTGAAGCCAGTATATACCAAAGAAGACTTGGCTGGCATGGAGCACTTGAACTACGTATCCGGTATTCCTCCATTCCTCCGTGGCCCGTACAGCGCAATGTATCCTTTGCGTCCTTGGACTATTCGTCAATACGCAGGTTTCTCTACCGCTGCTGAGTCAAACGCTTTCTATCGCCGTAACCTGGCCTCAGGTCAGAAAGGTTTGTCTGTAGCCTTCGACCTTCCTACTCATCGTGGTTACAATGCTGATAATCAGCGTGTTGTTGGTGATGTAGGTAAGGCAGGTGTGTCTATCTGCTCTGTAGAGGACATGAAGGTGCTCTTCGCAGGTATTCCATTGAACAAGATGTCTGTATCTATGACCATGAACGGTGCCGTTCTTCCTGTTCTTGCGTTCTATATCAACGCAGGTCTGGAGCAGGGTGCAAGCCTCGAAGAGATGGCCGGTACCATCCAGAACGATATTCTCAAGGAGTTCATGGTGCGTAACACCTATATCTATCCTCCTAAGTTCTCTATGAAGATTATCGCTGATATCTTCGAGTTTACTTCACAGAAGATGCCTAAGTTCAACTCTATCTCTATCTCCGGCTACCACATGCAAGAAGCAGGTGCAACCGCTGATATCGAGTTGGCTTACACGTTGGCCGACGGTCTTGAATACCTCCGCGCCGGTGTGAACGCAGGCATGAATGTGGACGATTTTGCTCCACGTTTGTCATTCTTCTGGGCTATCGGTACCAACCACTTCATGGAGATTGCCAAGATGCGTGCAGGTCGTATGATCTGGGCTAAGATTGTAAAGAGCTTTGGCGCTAAGAATCCTAAGTCTTACGCTCTCCGTACCCACTCACAGACCTCAGGTTGGTCACTCACCGAGCAGGATCCATTCAACAACGTAGGTCGTACCTGTATTGAGGCTATGGGCGCTGCGCTCGGTCATACCCAGTCGCTCCACACCAACGCACTCGACGAGGCTATCGCATTGCCTACCGATTTCTCTGCTCGTATCGCTCGTAACACCCAGATTTATATTCAGGAAGAGACCAAGATCTGTAAGGAAATTGATCCATGGGCAGGTTCATACTACGTAGAGAGCCTCACCAACGAACTCGCTGAGAAGGCTTGGGAGCACATCCAGGAGGTTGAGAAGCTCGGTGGTATGGCTGCTGCTATCGAAACCGGTATTCCTAAGATGCGTATCGAGGAGGCTGCTGCTCGTACTCAGGCTCGTATCGACTCTGGCGTACAGAAGATTATCGGCACCAACGTTTATCGTTTGGAGCATGAGGATCCTATCGATATCCTCGAGATTGATAACACCGCAGTACGCGAAGAGCAGGTGGCTCGCTTGAAAGAGCTCCGCGCTAATCGTGACGAAGCAGCTGTTCAGGCAGCATTGAAGGACATTACCGCTGCATGCCAGGCTTGGGCTGACGGCAAGGTAGAGAAGGATGCAGAAGATCCTTTGAAGTACAACTTGCTTGCTCTTGCTGTGAAGGCTGCCGGTTTGCGTGCTTCACTTGGTGAAATTTCAGATGCTTGCGAGGCTGTCGCAGGTCGTTATAAAGCAGTAATTCGTACTATTTCAGGCGTGTATAAAGCAGGTACAAAAGATGACGAAGACTTCAAGGAAGCCAAGCGTCTCACCGATCTCTTTGAGAAGCGCGAGGGTCGTCGTCCTCGTATCATGATTGCTAAGATGGGTCAGGATGGTCACGACCGTGGTGCTAAGGTATGTGCTACCGGTTATGCCGACTGTGGCTACGACGTAGATATGGGCCCATTGTTCCAAACTCCAGAAGAAGCTGCTAAGCAGGCAGTTGAGAACGACGTAAATATCTTGGGCGTCAGCTCTTTGGCAGCAGGTCATAAGACTTTGATTCCTGCTGTTATCGAGGAACTCAAGAAATTGGGTCGTGAGGATATCATGATCATCGCAGGTGGCGTTATCCCTGCACAAGATTACGACTTCCTCTATAAGGCTGGTGTTGCAGCAATCTTTGGTCCTGGTTCGCCAGTCACCAAGTCTGCTCGTATCATGATGGAACTTATGATTCCTGAAGAGGAACGCTAATAAGTACATTCACACACAATGGCAAAGGGGGTGACGATTTTCACCTCCTTTGCTTTCTATCTTTTATCGATGAGGGGACTTTTTGATAGTCTTCCTCTCTCGTACCTTGTATTTGACCTCTTTTCGACAACCATGAAACGATTACTCTCTGCTGTTATTCTCTTGCTTTTTGTTTTTGCTCCTGTTTCCATGGCAGGTGTGCAGCCTATTGTGCGCAATTTCTCGCCACAGGAATATCAGGCTGGCACGCAAAATTGGCAATTGGTAGCCGCCCAGAATGGATGGATGTATGTGGCAAACAACTATGGGCTTTTGGAGTATGATGGTTGCAGATGGAAGTTATATGGGGTATGGAATTCCTCCTCGTTGCACAGTATCGCTCAATTACATGATGGCCGTTTCTTGGCAGGTGGTAGCAACGAATTAGGTTTTTTCAAATATGGAACGGATGGCCGATTGACATATCGGTCGCTCGTTGACAGCATTCCACCAATGTATCGCAATTTTGGCGATGTTTGGGAGATATCCAGTCTTGAGCATCAGGAGAATCAGCCCCAAACAGCCTATGCTCAATGTCGTAATTTGGTCTTTGTCTGCTCGGAAGATGGTCATGTGGAGGTTCTTGATCCTGCTTCCAATATCTATGAATCGACAGTTCTTCGTAACACACTATATTTGGCCACATCCAGTGGCTTATTTGCCTATAAATCTCATCGTCTGCATCTTCTTGCAGGAAGTGAGCTGCTGAGTGGATACGTCATATCTGCTATTGTACCATTTGATGAAAAGTCCATCTTAATTGCTACTGATTTTGGTGGACTATTTATTTATGACGGTACAAGCATCGCTCCATTTCATACATCTGTAGATCCGTTTCTTTCCAAGAATCAACTATACTCATTATCTGTGAATCAGCAATACATCGCTTTTGGCACGGTGTTGAATGGTTTGGTTGTTACAGACCGACAAGGCGGTTCTCCACGTTTTTTTAATCGCAATAATGGTTTGCAGAATAACACGGTGTTGTCTTTGCAGTTTGATCATGATGGCAATCTGTGGGCAGGATTGGATCAGGGTATAGATCTTTTGCTATTGGAAGCTCCCATACAACTCTTTCGTAACAGTTCAGTGGACTATGGTTCCGGTTATAGCTATGCTCAATATGCCGGCAACCATTATTATGCAACGAATCAGGGATTGTATATACAGCCCGAGAATACGGATCAGCTTCATCTGATAGAAGGCAGCTTGGGGCAAGTATGGAGATTATGTGTTGTCGATAAAACGCTTTTCTGTTGTCATAATCGTGGCTTGTTTGAGGTAAATGGTAGCACTATGCGGCAATTGCCAATAAATGATGGCGTTTGGCGTGTCTTACCGATTGATACCAATAAGGCTTTAGCATGTAGCTATACTGGTTTTTATTTAATTGTTAACAATCAGGATCAATGGCGAGTTGCTCATCATGTCAATGGATATGATGAAACGGCTCTGTTTGCCGAATTGGATCAATGGGGTAGGCTATGGACTATTTCGCAACAGGGAATCACTTGTTTGACCTCGGATGACCAATGGGAAAATGCCTTTCCTCAGGTTGTTCTCTCGTCTCCTCAACGAAATAAATACCTTCTTTCTAAATTAGGTAATCGGGTGGTGGTCTCTTCTAAGGGCTATTTGGCAGTGGTCGATTCGATGGCAGGTTTAACGGAAGATGTGAAATTAGAAGAACTTCTGGCTGGTAAGCACATGTATCCTATTCTGGATATGGATCGTGATTCCAATCTCGTGTTTATGTATGATGGTCGTTTGTGCGTGCGCGTATATAATAAGGAGAGACATGCATATCAGCCATTTGTTCATGAATATTTCCATAATCAGTCCTTCTTTGTGGGAGGTTTTGCCAATTATAACCATCGAGATGATGGTTTGGGTGTAATGGGTGGCGTTGAAGGGTTCTATATGGTCGATGGCGCTACTCCTTACGGAGATATTCAAAAACAGGAAATCATCATTCGTAATGCCTCTACATCTGAATTGGGAGTTTTGTATGGGGAGGCATATTCGGATGAAAATAGGAGCCGAATAGAGATGCCTGCGGGGAATTATGTTGTTCATGTGGAGTATGCTACCAATATAATTAATCGTCCCAATGCGCGTTTTCAGACTCGCTTATTGCCTGATGAAGAAGAATTTGGAGACTGGACTTCTACGCCATTCGTAGATTTGACAATGCTTCACCATGGCGAATACACACTTCAAATCCGTTCTCGCATTGCCAATGCGGAAGATGGATATACAGAATTGCACTTCTATGTACAGCGTCCATGGTATGTGCGATGGTGGGCTTGGCTCATTTATGTGCTGATACTTGCTGTCTTGGTGTATTCTCTATATGCATATATGCAATATCGAACCAAACTTGTTCAGGAACGAACCAGACAATTGCAAGAGGCTGAATTACAGCGTCAACAGATGCGAATTCTTCAGTTAGAGAGTGAACAGACTCAGTTTGATTTGAAAGTGAAGAGTCGTGAACTGAATAGCGTGTTACTGAATCAGGTTAATAGAAATGAAATAACCTCCTCTATGCAGCAGGAGATTCAAAATATTACTGCGCTGATTGAAAATAATGAGAAAGAATCTGCTCTGAAGTATCTTCGAAAACTGGATGCACGATTGTCTGCAGGAGTTCATCATGATAAGGACTGGAAACGATTTGAAGATAATTTTGATTTTGTGAATAGTCATTTCCTCAGTAAACTGACGACACAATATCCTTGGATGAATAAGCAGGAAAAGAAATTGTGTGTATATATCTATATGGGTTTGCAGACCAAGGAAATCGCTCCATTACTGGGATTAAGTACACGAGGCGTAGAGATGATGCGTTATAGAATAAGGCAAAAAATGGGCTTGGATACGCAGTCAAATCTTCGTAAATATTTCGAAAATATGATTAGTGAAGACCATTAAGACGTGCTCTAAACACGTATTCGCACTCTTTTTCACTACTTCATCACTTCACAACTACACTTTTTTTAATGAAATAGTATGTGAAAGTTTTCTATTCTGTAATTTTCTGAAAATTAGTATTATAATAAGAATGTGAAGTAATATTTTATGGTTATGTGCTTGCGCTGATATGTTTTATAACATACGCAAATTATTTGCACAAGTGCTTTTTTTTGACTACTTTTGCACCTTGTTTTGAGATATGTATGCGCGTTGTGCGTTGCATAATGAAAATAAAATTAAAACTCAACAATATGAAAACAATCTTTCGTTCAATGACAATGGTAGCTTTGCTTCTTCTGTCGGCAACTATCGCCTTTGCACAGTCTCTGACGGTGTCGGGTGTGGTTACTGATAAGGAAAACGGCGAGTCTATCATTGGTGCCAATGTGATGGTGAAAGGTACCAGCAATGGTACTATCACCGATTTTGATGGTAATTTTACTATTGAGGCAAAAAAAGGCGCGGTTCTCGTATTCTCTTATATGGGATATGAGGCTATGGAAGTTACTGTATCCAATGCCGGTCCTCTTAACATTGCTCTAAAGTCTGACAGCAAAATGTTGGATGAGGTGGTAGCTATTGGTTATGGTACCATGAAAAAATCCGACCTTACCGGTGCAGTTACTTCGGTTAAGGCTGATGAGTTGGTAAAGGCCCCTGTGGCAGGTTTGGATCAGGCATTGCAAGGTCGTGCTGCTGGTGTTACCGTTACTACTGGTTCTGGTCAGCCTGGTCAGGCCGCTACCATCCGTATTCGTGGTATCGGTTCTGCGATTGGTGGCAACGACCCTCTCTATGTAGTGGACGGTGTAATCACCGGCGATATTTCATGGGTTTCACCTAACGATATCGCATCTATGGAAATTCTGAAAGATGCATCTGCAACAGCCATCTATGGTTCTCGTGGTGCCAATGGTGTTATTTTGCTTACTACCAAGTCTGGTGGTTCAGGCAAGGTGAATATTTCTGTTGACGCATATTGGGGATTCCAGAATCGTTGGAAGAAATTGGATGTGTTGGGGGGTGAAGACTTCGTTAAAACGCAACTTCGTATTCGTGCTATGCAGGACGGAGCAAGTGAAATTGGCTATTACCTGACGAATGGTTTTGATAAATGGTTGAAAATTTTCCGTACAGGAGGTAGTACAACCTCAGAGTTCTATCCAACCAATTTTGATTATGGTGCGCAAAATACCGATTGGCAGGATGAAGTGTTTAAGAAGAATGCCTTCATGCACAATTATAACATCTCATTCGATGGTGGTAACGATAAGGGCCATTATGCATTCTCTGGCAGCTATTTCTCTCAGGAAGGTACGATTGTAGGTTCTGATTATCATCGTTTTACCCTTCGTCTTAACTCTGATTATGAAATTCGTAAATGGTTGAAGATAGGTGAGCATCTCTCTATTGTTTCGAGCGGTGGCCGCAACGCTATGCACAATAGTTCTTCTGCCGGTGCGTCCATGATTGCAGCAGCGCTTTCTATGGCGCCATGGGATCCTACTTATTATCCTGAGGATGCCATTAATACCGATCATAAGGATGCCAATGGTGATCCTATTTCGTTAGCTGGTCATCCTGCTGCCGGCTCTAACTTCAGAAACGTAACCAACCCATTCAATATGGCTTTTGGTTCTGAGCCACACGATAAGAACGAACGTGCCGTAGGTGATATCTATTTTGAAATCACTCCTATTAAGGGCCTCGTTTGGAAGACCTCTCTTTCTGCCGACTATACTTTGAATAGCTCTCGTACATTTACCTATCCACGCATCTATTCCAGCTACAACTATGATGCGCACAATTATGTCGGAGCAAGCATGGGACGCTACTGCACCTTGTTGGAAGAAACAACTCTTACCTATGCAAAGGAGATTGGCAAGCACAATTTCTCTGTGATGTTAGGTCAGACATGGTCTGAGTATAATGGTTATAGCCTCAGTGGCGGTGGTCGTGACATACTCAATCCTGTAGAAAGCAATTGGTATATCAATCGTGCTACTGACTATCCAAACCCTCCTTCTGATAATGTGGGCCGTACCCGTCGTCTTTCGTTCCTCGGTCGTGTATTCTATAATTACGACAGCCGTTACATGATTACCGCTAACTTCCGTGCCGATGCGTCTTCTAAGTTTACCAAAGACCCTTGGGGCTATTTCCCTTCAGTCGCTTTGGCTTGGCGTTTGAGCGAAGAACATTTTATCAAGGATAAGGAACTCGCATGGCTTGATAATATCAAGATTCGTGCTGGTTTTGGTCAGGTAGGTAACGATGGCGTTCCTTCTTCTGCATTCCAGATGACGATGTTCTCTGCTACCAATGTCTTCGTAGGCTATCCTCTTGGTGCTGAGCAAACTACCAACAAGGAGGCAACTCCTGGTGCTGCTGTTCTGACACTTATTGACGATAGTGGTAAGTGGGAAACCAACCAGCAGTGGGATGCCGGTATCGACTTCGGTTTCTGGAATGGCAAACTCTCTGGTACTATCGACTATTTCCGTCGTGATACCAAGGATGCGCTCCTTTATGTAAACACGCCTGCGCACGTAGGTAACATGTACTCGCTCGTGAAGAATGTGGGTAATATCCGCAACGAAGGTGTGGAAATCACTCTCAACCATGATAACAATATTGGTAAAGTTCATTACAACATCGGAGGTAATGTATCATTCCTCAAGAATACGCTCACAAAGGTGAACGGTGGTTCTCCTCTTTGGGGTGACCGCACCAAGTCTGACGAAGGTTATGCCCTCAATTCGTTCTGGGGCTACACCTACGAGGGTGTTTATCAAACAGATCAGGAGGCACTGGATCAGCTCTATACATATACCTCAGAATCTATTGGCGTACACGCTGGTGATGCTCGTTATAAGGATGTGAATGGTGATGGTAAACTTGACGAGGATGATAAATCCGTCCTCGGCAACCCATTCCCTAAGGTTTCTTATGGCTTCAATCTGGGTGCAGATTTTTATGGCGTTGATATCCAACTCTTCTTCCAAGGTGTGGCTGGCAATAGCATCTATAATGCACAACGTCAATCTTTGGAGGGATCAGGTGCTTCATATGCCCTCGCTTCTTATATGAAGGATGATGTATGGGTGGGCTATAAGCCTGCTGTACAGGATGCACTTATCAATGCGGGTGTTAACTGCTTTGAGTTGGAGAATCGCAAAGGTATAATCCCTAATCCAATGGGTTCTCCTACCAATACCGAAAACTCTACTCGTTTTCTTGAGGATGGAAGCTATCTGCGTTTGAAGAATGCACAGATTGGCTATACTTTGCCAAAGCATATTACTGAGAAGTTCCATTGCAGTCGTTTGCGCTTCTATGCTACGGCAAGCAACCTCTTTACTGTAACTAAGTATACTGGATTCGACCCTGAAGTAGGTTCTGGCGTTGACTATGGTAACTATCCTCAATCGCGTACGTTCACTTTTGGTTTAAATGCTAATTTCTAATCATTACTATAACTAGACTGACTATTGTTATGAAAAGAACATATATATATTTAATGATTGCGCTTGCAGCATTCTCTTTCACCAGTTGTCGCGATTATCTTACAGAGATAGAACCGGGCAAGACGCTGCTCGCTGATTTTTATGTTTCAACTGATGCGGCTGTGCAAAACGTAACGGCTTGCTATACGCCTCTGATGTGGGAATTTCAGGGCACATACCTGCCTGAATGGTTTATCGGGGACGTTGTCAGCGATGATGCACTCAAGGGAGGTGGCTCTACTTCAGATATGGGTGATGCGTACGATATGGAAAACTGGCGTACTACTTCCAATAATGGTCTGCTCCTTCAGTTCTATCGTGCGCAATTCCAAGGCATTGGCCGTTGCAATATGGCGCTTGAGCAGATTGAGCAATTGGAAGTTGGCCTGGATTCTCTCTTTTCGCAAAAAATGAAAGATCGTCTCTTGGCAGAAGTGCATTATCTTCGTGCATACTATTATTTCCGTCTTGTTCGTGTATATGGTGGGGTACCGCTGGTTACAAAAGTACTCTATTCTTCAGAAGATTGGGGCCAACCTCGTGCTTCTGTGAATGACGTTTATAATCAGATTCTTGATGACCTGAAATTCGCTGAAGAGCATCTTTGGTTGAAGAAAGAATATCCGGCTGCCGACCTCGGTCGTGCCACCAAGGGAGCTGCTCAGGCTATGCTTATGAAGGTGAACCTTTATATGGCCTCACCATTCTGGCAGAAGCAGGGTGTTCAAAAATCTCCTGCTGAATGCTATGCGGATGTTGTGCATTATGGCGACTCGATTATCGGATCTCATCAGTATTCTTTATGCGATGACTATGAGGACAACTTTACCGTTGCCGGAGAGAATGGTCCGGAGTCCGTATTTGAAATTCAGTATGCTGAGGTCGGATGGGGTGACTATGGTCCAGGTTTTGGCTACACCGCAGGTTCCTTTACTCAGATTCTTTGCCGCTCACGCTCAGGAGCGATTGGTGGAGGATGGGGCTTTAACCATCCTACGCAAAACCTCTATGACGAATTTGAGGCTGGTGACCCACGTCGTGATGTGGCCATCCTCAATCCTACAGATGATCAAATCGAAACGCCTGCAGTAGAAATCTACCTTGGCAGCCGCTATTTGAACAACAAATATGGTATGTACCGTGACCCGGCTGACATCGGTGGCGGCTATGGTAAATGGTCACTTCACGCTTCACGTGGTCCTCTGAACAACAAGCAGATTCGTTATGCCGATGTACTTTTGATGTACGCTGAGGCTGCGTTGGGAAAGAACGACCCTGCTCCTGCTAAAGAGAAGATCAACGAAGTTCGTGCTCGCGTTGGTTTGCCTCAACTTTCATCTGTAGACACCAAGGCACTTCGCCATGAGCGTCGTTGCGAATTGGCAATGGAGGGACATCGCTGGTTTGACCTCGTTCGTTGGGAAGGTGTAGAAGGCAATGGACTGAAAGCGCACATGGATGCTTACAAGGCTCTTGAGTCTGATGAAGCACAGTTCCACATGACCGAGTTCATCGCTGGTAAGCACGAACTCTTCCCAATCCCACAGGAGGAGATTCAGCTCAACTCAACAGCGATGGAGCAGAACCCTGGTTATTGATTTCATTTCCACAAGAGAAAAGGACAGGAATTTGATAAGCCGACTTGAAGCTATCTTGAAGCCGTCTTCCTAATGCCCTCAAATTGTAAAAAAATGCCCTTTTCTTGTGGCAATCTTTTGAATGATATTTTACAATTCTTAATAACTGTTTTTATTAACTAAAATTCATTTTATTATGAAACTCAACAAATTTTTTGCTGTAGCAATGGCAACTCTCGCATTGGTTGCTTGCGTTAAACCTGGTGACAAACCTAATGGCGGTGATGAACCTGATCAGCCAGGTAAGGAAGCCGATCTCGTTCTCTCTGAGACCTCTAAGTCTATTGAAGTTGATGAGACTTTCGATCTTACTGCTAATGTAGCTGCTGAGTTTACTGTAAACAAAGAGGACATTGTACAATTGGTTCCTGCCAACGATGGCAAGTCTGTTAAGGTAACTGGCGTTGGTGAGGGTAGTGTTATCCTTACCGCTACTACCAAGGGTGGTCAAACTAAGACCTGTGTTGTAAAGGTGGCTAAGAAAGAAGATCCTACCCAGCCTGCTGGTTCTCTCAAGGGTTCACAGATTTGGCCTATCATTCTCGATGGTGACGCTTACGCTGCTAACGAGTCAAAGATTGTCGCTTCATTCCAACCAAATGATGTTGACCAATTCCTCTATGTATGGCCTGATGGAACCTCTTATGTTGGAGGTGATGGCGAGGGTTTGAACTCTCTCGGCAATACCGGCTATACTGCTTTGGTTGTAGGTACACTCGGTTGGTCTGGTGCTGGCTTCTGCCTTACCGATGCTGGTAATGGTTGGGAAGCAGCTAAGGCTTTGAACGATGCTATCGTTGCTAACCCTGATCAGTATGCTCTCCACTTGGCTATTAAGTCTACTGATGACCAGGCTCATACCTTCTACTGGATGGGTTCTGACGCTACCAAGGTTGTTATCGGTAAAGAAGCTTTTGATGGCGGTAAGGTGATTGGCGATTTCCCACGTGATGGTGGTTGGCACGAATTTGACATTGAGATGGCTGAATTTGCATCTGCTCTTGCTAGCGCAGATGTTAAGGCTGGTGTGAATGTATTCTGCCTGTTGTCAGGTGGTAACGCTGGTCGTCAGCTCAACCTTGATGCTGTTTATTTCTACAAGAAGTAATTGCATATAGGAAATAAGAAGTAATTTCCTGTAAGAAATAATTCTTCTGTTTTTTAGAAGTTTATACTTCTACTTGCCAGGAGGGAGTTGGTTCTCCCTCTTGGTTCTAAGGTTCAACGCAACCATACAATATGAAAACAAAATTAACTATATGTCTTTGGATTCTCTCTGTATTGCTTTTTGCATGCAAGGAGAAACCTGTTATTGACGATCCTATACTGGATGAAAAAATCAGTTTGACCCCTATATCTTTGGAACTCAAGGTGGGGGAGATGGGAATGATTGACGCAGGTAGTGCACGCAATGTGGTGTGGTCTTCTTCTGACGATTCGGTTGCATCGGTGTATGCGGGTGTTGTTGAGGCGCATGCTATCGGTCGTGCTATCATTACTGCTAAGTCTGGCGAGCAATCTGCGACTTGCGTTGTTTACGTCAAGAGTATCGTTGGTACAACTTTGCGCATTACCCCTTTGCGAGTATCGCTGGAGGTCGGCGAAACCTATCAGATGAAGTCCTACAATACTTACGCTATGCCGGAAACATGGATTTCGTCCAATACCGATGCTGTTACTGTCTCCGATCAGGGATTGGTAACGGCTGTGGCACCTGGCGTTTCTGTGATTACTGTCAAAACGGAAGCAGAAGAGGTCACGGCTATTGTCTCTGTCAACCATCATTGGGGGGACTATCATCTTGTTTGGTCTGACGAGTTTGATGGTACAGAATTGGATCGCAACACCTGGAATATCGAGCAAGGTGGTGGTGGATGGGGAAACAACGAGCTTCAGTACTATACCGATCGTTCGGAGAACCTCCGTGTAGAGAATGGTTATTTGGTCATTGAGGCACGTAAGGAAACCTATCAAAATCGCGAATACACATCTGCTCGACTTCAGTCGCGTGGTAAAAAAGAGTTCCTCTACGGAAAAGTAGAGGCGCGTATCAAGTTCCCCGGAGGTGGGGGCACATGGCCGGCATTTTGGATGATGGGTAACAAAGGTGGATGGCCATCTTGTGGAGAAATCGATATCCAGGAGCATGTCGGTAATATGACCAAACGTGCCTCTTTTGCGCTCCATTCTCCTAAAAGACATGGTGGTTCATGCTGGAGCAAGACTACATGGTTTGACTACGACCTCGCCGAGGATTTCCATATCTATGGAGTAGAGTGGTGCAAGGAGGAGGAGAATGGAAAGGATGTCATTCGTTTTATGGTAGATAACGTGATCTATGCCGAGTGCTGGGGACAAGCTATCGATGGTAATGATGCATGGCCTTGGACCAAACCACACTATATCATCTTCAACTGCGCAATTGGTGGAAACATGGGTGGCCGTGTGGATGATTCTATCTTTGAGCAACAACGACTCATGCTCGTCGATTGGGTGCGTGTTTACCAACGTGAGGAGGCCCTGTAACAACAGAAGACCTGACGATTCAGACAAAATACGTGTTATCGCAAAATTTGCTATGGTTTAACTTCGATAAAATTTAAAACAATGAAATATTTCTCTTCTTTGCTATTGGCAGTTATCGCATGTGCTGCTATTGCTTGCAAACCAATCAACGGCCCTACTGATGATAATGGGGGTAATGCTCAACCACAAGAAGTGGCAAATCAGATGCATAAGTCACCTAAGCGTGGTGTCGCTTTCAGTTTTACCAACCTGATGGACTTGCCTTTGCTCACCGATGCCATCTCGTGGAATTACAACTGGGGAAATACCCCTACCAACGATGCTGCAGATTGGTTCGATGCCAATGGAGTGGAGTATTGCCCGATGTGCTGGAACGGCAATTACAGCAAGGATAAGATTCGTGCCTATGTGGCTGCGCATCCTTCTACCAAATATCTGTTGGCATTCAATGAACCCAATCTTACCGACCAGGCAAACATGGTTCCTTCTAAGGCGGCAGAATTGTGGCCGGATGTAGTTGCTTTGGCAAAAGAACTGAATCTGAAGCTCGTCTCTCCTGCCATGAACTATGGCACGTTGAACGGCTACTTTGATCCTATCAAGTGGATGGATGAGTTCCTCGCACAGCCTGGAGTTTCTATTGATGACATCGATGCTATTTCGCTACATTGCTACATGGGCTCTGCTGCTGGTCTGATTGGTTTTGTGGACAGCTTCCGTAAGTACAATAAACCGATTTGGATGACTGAGTTCTGTGCATGGGAAAACCTGTCCAGTGTAGAAGGACAGATGACCTACATGTGTCAGGTGCTCAACTATTTTGAACAAGAACCTGTTGTGGAGCGCTATGCTTGGTTTATCCCTCGCTACAAGAAACCGGGAGACTATCCATATATGCAGCTCCTCACGAATGGTAGCAGTCCGGAGTTGACCGAGTTGGGACAGATGTTCACTCACTTTTCTACTTTCGACAAGTCGGTTTATCTGAATGCGTCTAAATATGTGTATGGTGGTGAGTACGTGGCTCTTTCCAGCAATAGTATTCAGGTTCGCCCCTGTACTGATACCGAGATGGTGAAGCAGGCAGGAAAGCAAGGTCTGCTGATTTCAAATCTATCGTCGGGACTTAGTGCTACCTATCAGGTGGCTGTTCCTGAAAATGCTTCGCAACTGGTCATTCGCTATTCGGGTTACTCAGAGTCCATCTTTGAAGTGCTTGTGGATGGCAAGTCTTACAACTTTGCAGATGCTCCTCGTACCGGAAGCGACAAAACGTTTGCTGAGGCAATAGTACCTGTTAGCAATTTGAAGGGCAATCATACCATCACCATTTCCCTGGTGGATGGTTCTTGTTACCTCTCGGGTTTCTATATGAAATAAGCGATATTAATCGACAAATAGCGACATAATCCATAATTAGTGAAATCAATCATAATTAGTGATATAAGTACCGGGATATGAAACGACAACTTTTATTTTCCATATTGTTCGCGTGTTGCGCGAGTGTGTATGCGCAAGCTGATGGAGCGGCTGCCAATTTGTTCAACGCTGCTACCACTACCATGTCCAGTTGGTTTACCGGGGTGGACAATTGGAATGGTGAGAACCAATCGCGAGCTACCTGGGATAGAAATACCGGTACTGTAACGGTGCACATCAATCAGGACAAGAATGCCCAATGGAAGGCACAGATCAAACTCAATACTACGGGTATTGTGTTGGATGCCAGCAGATTGTATCGCTTTACCTGCAACATGAATACCAACAATGCCATAGGTAATGTAACGGTTAAGGTGTTTGATGATTCGGCGCTCAGTATGCGTTCTGCTCATGTCATTCAGCCTGGTGACAATACCGTCTCCAATGGCACTTTCATGGGAGGTAGTATCGGCAATGGCATCATCGTGTTTGACTTTGGTTATGCCAAGTCGGGTGATGTAATCACTATCTCCAATATCATGCTGACAGAAACCGAACCCGATCCTATTCCCGAGCCCGGGGCTGATGGATATTCGCTCGTTTGGAACGAGGAATTCACAGATGGCAGTTTCGACCTCAATAACTGGAATATCGAAACGACTGCCAATCCTGCCAACAACGAACTGCAATACTACTCCGATCGTGGTGTCAGCGTGGAACGTGATCCTGTAGAAGGTAAGCATTGCCTTGTACTCACGGCTCGTAAAGAGAGTCTTGGCGGGCGCCAATGTACCTCCGGTCGTGTTACGACTGAAAACAAAACCACATTCCTTTACGGCAAGATTGAAGCGCGTATCTGGTTTCCCAATACCGGCAATGGTCTTTGGCCGGCCTTTTGGATGATGGGTAATGATATTGGTCAGGTAGGATGGCCTGCTTGTGGCGAGACCGACATTGTCGAATTGGGCAACAACGGAGGATACAATGGACGACAAGATCGTTTTTTCAATGGAGCCAGCCACTGGGGACCGCGTTGGGATCAGCATTATCAGGCTGCCAATAGTATCACCAACGATTTCTCTGTAGAAGATGGGTTCCATATCTGGACTTGTATTTGGGACTCTACTCATGTGGCCATGTATGTGGACAAGGACACGCGCAACACACAGCCTTACTACGAGATGGCTATTCTTCCGAGCAGCAATTCGCGTGATCCGGGATATTATTTCCATAAGCGCAACTTCATTTTGCTCAACTTGGCCATCGGTGGCGATTTTACCGGTATCCATAATGTCAATCAGATCACGGCATTGGCTGATGGTCCTCGCGCTATGTATATCGATTGGGTGCGCGTATATCAGAAGGAGAATGCGGCCAATCTTATCTCGGGTTCCGGATCGGATGAGGTCGAAGAGATTGATCCGGAGTGGCATGCCAATGCTGTAGATGATATCACACTTGAGTCAGAGGTAACCAAGTGCATTATTGATGGTCAAATATTCATCAGACGCAATGGTAAACTCTTTACCATACAGGGGCAGGAGATAAGATAAGGGATGAGAAAAGCGGTATCCATATTATTTGTTGCATGGCTGTTTTCCATGTCTGCGTGGGCGATTTTCCCCATGCAGTTGGTGAACAATTCTCCTTTTGACGACTCGCAGATTTACGTGGGAATATTGGGTGAGCGTTTGGGAGTGGCCATGGTGGGCCAACCTTTGGGTAGCAGTCCGCATATCTACTACGACTTGAGCCAGAATAGTGCTTCTCGCGTCGTATTGGCTCCGCTCAACGAGTCGGTCAATACCCTTCACAAGCAGCCGGGCGATTGGGGATATGCCAACGTGTTTACCACCTTGGATCAGATTCCGAATAAGACGATTTATATTGACAGGTCACAGGCCTGCCGCTTGTTCGTCAGCTTTGGCGAGCCGATGTATCTGCATGCCTTCAACGCGGGCTATGCCGGGGCGGACCTGAATAACCCATCCGACCCAAACGCTACCCACCGATGGGAGGTGGCTGAGTTTACCTATGATCAATATGACGTCATGTTCATCAACACCACGCGTGTGGATGCGTTCCAGTTCCCGATGGCTGTGGATCTGTATGGCGATGTGGCTGCAGGTGCCAACAATGCGCACATGAGTCGCGGCGAGGTGTGTACCTATTCCGAAGTAATTGGCAAATGGAACGAGGCCTATGCTACCACCAAGTATAACTATTGCAAGATCAATCGTATCACGGCGGACACGTTGGGCCCTATCATCATGCAGCCATCTAAGGTGCAGCAGGTCAAGAACACGGGTACGTTTGATGACTATATCGACGAGATTTGGTCTGCTTTCCAAACCAAGACGCTCCGTGCGCGAATGGGGGAGATTGGCGTCTGGTATGGTCGTGTGGAGAATGGCATCTTCGTGATGCATCACGAGGGTGGGGCCGAAGTGGCCTATATTTCCAGACCTACGACCAACGATGTGATTGAAGGAGCGGGAACCTTCGCAATCGGCAGCGTGGATGACAAGCGCGTTCAGGCTCAGTTCTGCGGAGCTATGAATAGAGGTATGATTGACTGTGGTGCGGCTGATAATGTGGAGCAGAACTGGGGCGATACCGAGCGATTCTTCACTACCAATACCTATAATGAATACGTGAAGTTCTTTCATCGTGCGGATATTTCGTTGGGTAAATATACCTATGCATTCTGCTATGACGACACGTTTGACCAGTCTTCTACTTGTGCCACCAGCCATCCGGCAAGTGTGACCCTCACCATAGGTGGGTATTCCGATCAACAGCCATTTGACACCGGCACAGGCGAATCCTTGGGAGGCAATCCAACTCCAGGTGGCAACGATAACCCAGGCGGCAACTCTGGCGCTACGGAGGATACCGATGTGACGGCTCAGGGGCTGAGGTACTCGATGACCTTCACGCAGGACGGATTGGACGTTACCGTGCAATTCAGCGTACTCAATCCGCAGGATTTTGTGGGACTGGTTCCCGTGGTTTGGGATCGAACCAATGGTTTTACCGAGTACATTGGCGTGGATACCCATACGTTTGAAAATTGTACGCCGGGCGAGGTACTGACCGTGGCATGCAAATGGATGTTTGCCGGAGGCGACACCTTTACGCGCGACTACCAATATACCGTGGCTCCTCTTGGAGGAGTACCTACCGAAGTGGAAGAACTGCCGCAAGTTTCTTCCCAAGGAAAAATAGAGATTCGACCGGATGGCCGTGTGCTGATTATTCACGACGGCAGGTCCTACAATCTGATGGGCATGGAGTGGTAAGCCCAACGGGTTATTCAGTCGCTAAGCCCTAATCGGCTCATGCGCCTGAGCGAAACAAAATGATTATGAAAAAGACAACATATTTGATGGTTGGCCTGCTGTTTGGCCTGATTATGAGTTCCTGCCAAAAGCAGGAAGAGTATCAATTGGTATGGGCAGACGAGTTCGATGGAACAGAAGTCGATACTACCTATTGGAATTTTGAGGACAACGCCCGTGGTGGTGGAAATGCCGAGTTGCAGTATTTCACTCCCCGCAACGCTTCGATTGAGAAGCATCCTGTTTCGGGCGAATCATGCCTAGTGCTGAATGCACAACGTGAGGATTACTACTATACGGCTGCGGATGGCGAGCAGGGGTATCGTCCTGCTACGTCGGTGCGAATGAACACGCAGGACAAGATGGCCTTTACCTATGGTAAGATTGAGGCGCGTATTGCTTTCCCTTTCACCAAAGATGGTCTGTGGCCTGCCTTCTGGATGCTCGGAAATAATTTGGCTACCGACTTGGGAGACGATGATTCCATCGACGATATGGCGGAGGAACTGGCCAAGCAGGGCAGGGTACTCTGGCCTAAGTGTGGCGAGATAGATATCTGCGAGATGGGGCACGTCAGCGGTATCGAGATGGGCTTGCAGGACCGCCGTTTCAATGGAGCGGCACATTGGGGAGAAAGTTACAACAACGGACAGTACCCCAATACGGCCAATTTCGTGAATATTGATTATCCGGTACAGGGTGATTTCCACACCTGGACGGTAATCTGGGAACCTGACACATTGGCGATGTATCTCGATCTGGATGCGAATCCAGAGGCGGAACCATATTTCGCACTCTCGTTGCGCAACAAGGAGCTGAACGAGCCGGGCCATTATTTCAACCACGATTTCTACCTGCTCTTCAATCTCTCTGTTGGAGGCTTCTTCCCAAATATGCCTAATCCCGACAAGTACTCCAAGGTGGTGCCGGCTGAATTGCTCGAGCCTGTTACGGGTCTGCCTGCCGATGGTACGCCTGTGAAGATGTACGTGGATTACGTCCGCTTGTATCAAAAGAAATAATGCAAGGCTTTTTGGAGTTGAAAAAGAAATAATGCATGGCCCTTTGGGCAAAAAAAATAATAGAATATCATGAAACTGTCAGTAAAAGAAAAACTCGGTTATTCGCTTGGCGACACCGCATCCCACTTTGTCTGGGACATGGTCAATTTTTGGCTCATTTTCTACTACACCGATGTGTTGGGCGTAAGTATCACATGGGCAACAACGATTGCTATTATTGGTACCGTAATGGACGCGGTGATGGACCCTATCGTGGGTATCTTTGCCGATCGAACCAACACCAAGTTTGGTAAGTTCCGTCCGTTCCTTTTGTGGGGTGCAATCCCATTTGCGTTGTGTGCCTTCCTGGCTTTCTTCGGACCTGATTTGATGGGTAATGCGCAGATTGCATATGTCTTGACTACGTTCATTCTCTTGCGTATCATCTATGCCGTAGTGAACATCCCATATTCGTCGCTGGGTGCTGTGATGACCAACGACTCCATTGAGCGTGCCGGCTTGAACTCCTATCGCTTCGTGGCGGCCAATCTCGGTCAGTTGATCGTATCCGGTTTGGCTTTGTATGGCGTCTATTACCTGGGTGCCATGTGCGTGGAGGGAATCGACTATTCGTTGATGAGCGATGACTCGGCCCGCAAACTGTTTGCTGAGGCTTCTGATGCCAATGGTGAACTGATACGTGGCGCATACAAGTATGGTTTCCGTTATTTGGTGGCTATATTTGGCGTAATCAGTATCGTGCTGTTCTACATCACGTTCCGCACTACCAAAGAGCGTGTAGCGCCAGCCAAGAAGCAGGACAGCAACCTCTTCCGCGATTTCAAGTTCCTCTTCAAAAATCGCCCTTGGGTAGTGTTGACGTTGGTGGGTATTCTTTCCTTCATCATGTTTGCCATCCAGAACATCTCGGCTACTTATTATTTCAAGTATTATTGCGATGCCGAGTCGAAGGCACAACTGTTCAACCTGCTGGGCACCATCGCACTCATCATCGCTATTCCTACTACCAAACCGCTCGTTAAGCGCTT
Source organism: Paludibacteraceae bacterium (assembly GCA_024399615.1). GTDB lineage: Bacteria > Bacteroidota > Bacteroidia > Bacteroidales > Paludibacteraceae > Colicola. The sequence goes on from JAKSNQ010000017.1 coordinate 24,648, forward strand.
TGGTGGAAAGAATCTGTACATCGTGTGCTCGCTCTTGTCCGGTACCTTCTTCGCATTGCTCTATGTGGCAGGCGACAACATGGTGCTGATCAATATCTTCAACTGCCTGGGTAAGATCTCGTATGCGCCGGCTATCTCGTTGCTGTGGACTATGTTGGCCGATGCTGCCGATTATGGTGATTGGAAATTCCAGCGTCGTACCACCGGTCTTTGCCTCTCTGCTGCTGTGTTTGCACAGAAGATCGGCTGGTCGATCGGTGCTGCTATCTTGGGACAGATCATGGCCGGCGTGGGCTTTGACCCAGAAGCGATGACCACTTCTCAGATTCAGGCCGATGCCTCTATCATGAGCACGATTCACGTTTTGTTCGGACTGATTCCGGGCATCCTCTATGCTTCTTGCGCTATCTTCCTCTTCTTCTATAATCTGGACAACAAGACCCTTCAGGAAATGAAGGCAGATCTTGAGAAGCGCGAAGACTAAAAATTATTTTTAATTTGCAGTCCGGTTGTAAATAAACTTTTGCAGTTCGGCTGTAAATAAATTAGCAAATAAAACTTAGCAGCTTTGCTGCAGATAAACTTAGTAAGAACTATGTTTTTGAATCCAAAACAGGCGTCCGGTCGTTTCGTCACTCGCCAAGGCGAGAAATTCTATCTTATCGAGAACTACGATGCGATGCAACCGTTTTTCATCTCTTTGGCCAGTGATACTGACTTGTGGATGTATATCTCCTCAACTGGAGGTTTAACTTGCGGTCGTAAATCGCCCGATCAGGCGCTTTTCCCATACTATACCGATGATAAGATAACGGAATGTTTCCGTCACACCGGTCCCGCTACGGTCCTCAAGGTTACGCGCGGCAGTCTCAAGCAGGCAGAAGCCGATGAGGCTGTGCTCTGGGAACCATTTTCCGATCGCTATGAGGGGGTGTATGATATTCAGCGTAATATCCTCAAATCGGTTACGGGAAATAAACTCATTTTTGAGGAAACGAACCGTACGTTGGGCATGACCTTCTCGTATCTGTGGACCAGTTGTGATGCCTATGGATGGGTGCGTAAAGCTACTATCCATAATGATGTGGCTGAGGCCGTGGAGGTGGAGTTTGTGGATGGTCTGCAGAATGTGTTGCCAGCGGGTACCGATCGTGTTACACAGAACACCTATTCCACTCTTGTGGATGGCTACAAAAAGACCGAGATAGTAGATTCGTTGGCGCTTTTCCAGATGGAGGCAATCATGGTCGATCGTGCCGAACCATCCGAGTCGTTGCGTTGCAACACCATCCAATGTGTGGGACTCGACAATGCCGAAGATTGGGCCAGCAATCGTCAGTTGCAGGCCTTCTGTCATCATCAGCCCGTTCATGACGAGCTGGTGTCAAAGGGTGTGCGTGGTGCAATCTTTATCCATAGTCGTGTAGCGCTCATGGCTGATGCCGAGAAATCATGGTATTTCCTGGCGGACGTGGAGAAGGACGCTTCGGCTGTGCTCGAGATGCTCCATAATGCTCCGACTACTACGCAAATCAACGAAGCCGTACGTCGCTCGACCGAGACGCTCTACAGCATCGTGGCCCAGAACGATGGTGTGCAGATCACGGCTGACGAGCATGCCAATGCGCGTCATTTTGCCAACGTGCTGTTCAATACCATGCGTGGTGGATTCTATGTGGACAACTATATGATTTCCGGACCGGCATTTGCTCAGCACGTGCGGTTGTTCAATCATGCGGTGGCCGATCGTCATGCTGCTTTCCTTGACTCTCTGCCACAACAGATCGAGCGCTTCAACCTGCTGGAGGAATGCCTCCTGCAGAACGATCCGCAGCTGAATAGACTCTTTGAGGAGTATCTGCCGCTCACGTTCTCGCGTCGTCATGGCGACCCTTCGCGCCCATGGAACTTGTTCTCCATCCGTGTGAATGATGCCGAGGGCAAGCGACTCATCTCTTATCAGGGTAACTGGCGCGATATCTTCCAGAACTGGGAGGCGCTCTCTCATTCCTATCCGCTCTATATCCACAGCATCATCGCCAAGTTCCTCAACGCTACTACGGTGGATGGCTACAATCCATATAAGATAACCTCTGAAGGTATCGATTGGGAGGTCATCAATCCGGATGACCCATGGTCAAACATTGGTTATTGGGGCGATCATCAGATTATCTATCTGCTCAAGCTCCTTGAGTTTGAGTATGCGCATGGCAAGGATCTCCTGATGGAGCGTCTCAACGATTCTGAGTATGCCTTTGCCAACGTGCCTTATCGCCTGAAATCGTATGCCGAAATTGTGAAGGATCCGAAAAACTCTATCACCTTTGACGAGCAGACGCATCGACACATACTCAATCTCATCCCATCGTATGGACAGGATGCGCGACTCCTGCTGGACGAGAAGGGTGAGGTTGTGATGGCCTCTTTTGGCGAGAAACTCCTGACTACTTTCCTCAGTAAGGTATCCAATACCATCCCATATGCAGGCGTGTGGATGAACACTTTGCGTCCCGAATGGAACGACGCCAACAACGCGCTTGTCGGCAATGGCGCAAGTATGGTGACACTCTGCTACATGCGTCGTTTTGCTGCCTTCTGTATGCGCGCACTCTCTGACGTGAGTCAGCTCAACGACGAGTGCACGATTGCTGTCGAGTTGCATCAACTGCTGCTTGCTTACCATCGTGCTTCAACTGCATTGGGGGATCAGCGTACACCACAGGCTATTCGTCAGTTCGTCGATACGATGGGGTTGGCCGGCGAACAGTATCGTCAGGCCGCATATGCCGGTTTGTCGGGCAAGAAGATAACGCTTGACTGTTCCGAAATCTATGATTTCTATGCCGATTTCCTTGCGTTGGCAGACAAGTCTATTCGTGCCAACATCCGCAAGGATGGCCTTTACAACGCATATAATACCATTCAGTTCACGACCGATGGCATCACCATCCAGGAACTGTATCCAATGCTTGAGGGACAAGTGGCTGTACTCTCCAGCTTTGCGCTCAGCCCTGAAGAAGTGACCGAACTGCTGCACACGTTGCGCCATTCTGACCTGTATCGCGAGGATCAGCGCTCGTACATGCTCTATCCTAATCGCTTGCGTCCATCGTTCTTTGAGAAGAACAATGTGCCGGAGTCTGTGATGCAATGGCCGGAGTATGCCGATTTGCTACAAGCCGATATCCTGCGCGAGGATTGCGAGGGAGGAGTGCATTTCAATCCGGGCTTTAACAATGCTGACTTCATGCGCAAGCATTTGTCTCGCTATCCGGAACTGTCGAAGTTGTCCGATAAACTGTCAGCAATCTATGAGCAGGTGTTCAACCACCATGCCTTCACCGGCCGCTCCGGCACCTTCTATAAATACGAAGGACTGGGCAGTATCTACTGGCATATGGTCAGCAAGTTGCTTTTGGCCGTGGGCGAGAACATCCAACGTGCTTTTGACGCAGCTGTTGCAGGCGAGACATTGGGCCAACTCATTCGCCAATATCGCGAGATACAAGAGGGCATCGGCGCGCATAAGCAGCCTGCTGAGTATGGTAGTTTCCCATTCGATCCGTATTCACACACGCCATCTATGGCAGGTGTGCAGCAACCCGGCATGACCGGACAGGTGAAGGAGGATATCCTCAGCCGTTGGATGGAATTGGGTTTGCGCATTCAAAATGGCACGTTGAGCATCTCTCCTCTCGTGAAGAAAATGCTCAGCCATAATGATTTTATCCAGGGAAGGCTGCGTTTCAGTTACTGTGGTACACAGTTTGAATACGTGCTTTCTGACCATGATGCCATCACTTGTTGCGGCAAGACAACTCAGGGACTCAGTCTCGATCTGGCTACCAGCCGACAGATCTTCTTCCGTAGTGGCGAAGTCGAGCATGTACAGGTGGAGTTGGCTATGTGATGCATAATTGTCCAATAGTAAATTGTCCAATAGTAAATTGTAAAATTGTCAAATAGTAAAATTGTCAAATAAATTATGCAGAAAATTTTTACTCTTTTGTTTTCGTTGTGCCTGACAATCAGCACTTTCGCTATCAATTGGGGCGAGTTACCCTGGTTGGGCAACGGTTCAGGATTGCCGGAATACAACGATGCCGTGAAGGTATATATCCCGGCTGAATACACCAACGTTGGTGTGGTCAATTTGCAGGCTCCCGGCTTTGCTACTGAACCGGGTATTTATGTCACTTTCCCTGCGGGAATCCTTGATTGCTCGTTGGGCGAGGGTCATTGTGATATTCAGGGTGCCGGTATCATCTTGCACCTGTCTGCTTTCACAGCGAAAGAAACGGCTGTGACGGTAAACTATGCCGGTGGTTCGGCTACTATCTATGTCTATTGGAAAGATGGTACTGGCGAAGCATCGGGCAATGAAGACCCTGTCACTCCTCCGGGTGGCGATCCTACTGACCCTATCACCCCTCCGGGTGGCGATCCTGTTGACCCAACGCCCGGAACTATCGACTGGAGCAGCATCCCATTTTTGGGGGATGGCGCACAAGGTGGCGCGCTTTCCAATATGTATAAGGTGGCTACTGCCGATGGTCAGACCGTCGTGAATATTCAGAACAGCGCCGAGGGCGTGCCTGCTATTTATACGTATTTCCCTGCCGCTCCCCTTTCTGACTACACCTTGGGTGATGATGCATGGGAAGTAGCTGGTGCAGGATGCTGGATCTATCTGAATGCGTTTTCTGAACGTGAGACAGTCGTGTCTGTTACTGCCGGTTCGGTTGCTTATCAGTTCGTTGTCTATTTCGCAGGAGGTACTACTACCGGCCTCGAGTCGGTGGCTGCACAGACTGCAACCAAGCGCTTCGGCGGCATCGATGGTCGTCAGTTGCTCATCGTCCGCGATGGCGTGACCTACACGGTATCGGGTCAGATAGTCAAATAATCAAATTGATAGTTATTAATTAAATAAAATATATTACCTATGAAGAAAATTTTCACATTTGTGTGCTGCGTTTGCATGGCAGTTGCTTCGTTTGCACAAGGTATCGTTTATGATACCAATTTCGCCTTGGCATCCAATGGCGCTACTGCCACGGCTTCATCCGGCAATGCGGGTGCGGCTATCGACGGCAACAATGGTTCTCGTTGGGAGTCAGATCACCAGGAGACTGCGTGGTGGCAACTGGACATGGGTCAGGTTCGTATTTTCAACACCATCCAGATTCGCTGGGAGGGTGCTTACTCCAAGACATTCGAACTGTTGGGCTCGAATGATGCAGCCAACTGGACGGTTATCCAAAGTGTCAGCCGTACGTTGGACAATGCGAACAACTACGAAGAGGAGTTCGTTTTTGCTACAGACCAGAGCTATCGCTACATCTTGCTGAATGCGACCGAACGTGGTCTGCCTTATGGTCACTCGTTTTTCGAGTTCCGCGTCCTCTATCCAGGCGTATCTGTGTTGACTACTCTCGAGTTGACCGCAGCTTCACCATTGGCAAAGATGAGCGAGGGTGTAGACCTGAACGTCGTTGCAAAGGATCAAAACAACGCTATTATGGCGGATTACGGCACCTTGACCTACAACATCGACCCTGCAGCTGCAGGTAACATGGTAGGTAACAAGTACATGCCTGCTACCAAGGGTACGGCTGTTATTACCGCTCAAGTTGGTGAAGTCGTTTCCAACGTCGTGTCTGTGTTTGCATATGCTGGCGAGAACGTGGCGCTCAACAAACCAGTTGAGAACATCGGTACACCAGAGACTCCGGGCCTGATTGTCAACAACGGCAACGAGGGTGACATCTGGCAGGGTATTACCAGCCCAAGCAACGCAACCATGGATCAGGAGTGCGGTTTTATCATCGACCTTGAGGCTTACTATTCGCTGGAGCTCGTTACCATCAAGTTTGAGGGTGCTTGCTCACAGAACTACACCGTGGACTTCTCAGAGGACGGTTCAGCATGGACTACAGGTTATGAGCATATTGGTAATCCTGGTATCAACGGCCGCACCGACATGATCTATCCCGGTGGTGACAAGGAACTTCAGAACTACGACAAGGTGCGCTATGTTCGCTTCCTCTCAACCAAGCAGGCTACCGAATGGGGTTGCAAGATCTACGAGTTCAAGGTGTTTGGCGAGGATTGGGTACCTTCCGACGACGCTGAGGCTCCTGTGATGGGTACGGCTTCACTCGTTTCTGTTAACGACAACCATGCCGTTATCGCTGTTACTGCTACCGACAACGGCGAAGTACGCGATTTCCACGTAGTGGATGCTGCTAATGGCATCAACGTGTTCTGCGCTGCTGTGGCTGGCAATATCACCGTTAGAAACCTCCAGCCTGGTACTACCTACCACTTCACTATCACCGCTCGTGACTTGGCTTTGAACGAGTCAGCCAACAGCCAGACCGTAAACGTTACCACCGCTGCTCACCTCACTCAGCCTGAGACGCTTCCTGAAGCACAATCACATCCTGCAGAGAAGGTGAAAGCTATCTATTCTGACGTCTATACCGTTAATCCTGTTTGGAACGACTACAATGCGCCTTGGGGTCAGAGCACTACGATGGAGGCTATCGAAGTTAGTGGCGACAATATGCTCAAATATGCTAACCTCAACTGGTTGGGTTGGACCTGCGCAACTGCAGTCAACGCCAGCGAGATGACTCATCTGCATATCGATATCTGGGCTGAGGACAACGGCCATCTGGGCATTGTGCCTATCTTCGGTGGAACAGGTCTCACTACCGACGACAACAAGCGTAAGATCGTGGACCTCGAAGGTCAGGCTTGGAACAGCTTCGACCTCAATCTGGCTACCGATTTCGCCGGTTTGAACCTCACCTCTATTTTCCAGTTCAAGTACGACAATGCTGATGGTCGCACCTTCGTTATCGATAATGTGTACTTCTGGACCGATGGCATCGTTACAGCATTGGAAGAAGTGACAACCGAGCAAAACGTTACCAAAGTGATCCGCAATGGTCAGCTTCTCATCATCAAGGATGGTGTAGCATACAACGTTGCCGGTCAGATAATTGGTAAATAACGTCCAAAGGGCTAATCAACATAGGCTAACCGCCTATCATCCTTCAGCTGCTTCCGCGGGAGCGAGAGCAGTTGGGGGTTATTAAGTTTCAGAATGTTTCAGATATTCTAGATGTTCTGGATATTCTGGATGTTCTAGATGTTTTGGCATTAATTGTAAAAAGTAAATTAGAGCTATGCTCGTCAAATAGTCAAATTATGAGACATCGCTACTCGTTTTGTATCTTGCTGCTGGCGGCCACGTTGGTGGGATGCAGCAAGCATACCGTTCATAAGTCGCCCTATGCTGTTCCTGATGAAGACCAGCGCATAGAGGCGCTTCTCAAGCAAATGACGCTGGAGGAGAAAGTAGGACAACTAAACCAACTGGATGGCCCATGGCAGTCATCTGACCTGGAAGGTGATATCCGTGCCGGACGTATATCGTCGCTCTTTGGGGTGACCACGGCCGAGCAGGCTGAGCACCTTCAGCGTATCGCAGTTGAGGAGAGCCGTTTGGGCATTCCTTTGGTGTTTGCGCGCGATGTCATTCATGGTTTCCATACCGTTTTCCCAATACCGCTGGGCCAATCTACGACGTGGAACCCGACTCTTATCGAGTTGGGTGCGCACGAAGTAGCCAAAGAGGCGACACAGGTCGGCATACGCTGGACTTTCTCGCCTATGGTGGATATTGCTCGTGACCCGCGTTGGGGTCGTATTGCCGAAGGATATGGCGAGGATACGTATCTGACCAGCCTTTTTGGTGCTGCCACCGTTCGCGGCTATCAGGGCCAGGACCTGGCTGCGCCTAACTCGCTGGCGGCCTGCGTCAAACATTTCGCCGGCTATAGCGCTTCTGAGGGTGGCCGCGACTACAACACCACTTGGATTCCAGAGGTGCAATTGCGCGACGTCTATCTGCCTCCGTTCAAGGCCTGTATCGATGCCGGTTGTGCTACGATCATGTGCTCGTTCAACGATATCAACGGTATCCCTTCGGTGGCCAATCAGCACCTGAACCTGGATATCCTGCGAGAGGAGTGGGGCTTTGATGGTATGATGGTGACCGACTGGGGCGCTATTCAGGACCTGCTGGCCCATGGCTATGCCAACGACTCTGTAGCGGCTACTCTCAAGAGTTTGGATGCGCAGATGGAGATGGATATGGCTGCACGCTACTACAGCGAGCTGCTGCCTCGATTGGTCAAAGAGGGCCGTGTCAGCGAGAAGCGCGTAGATGAGCTCGTTCGCTCTGTACTTCGCCTGAAGATACGTCTGGGCCTTTTCGAGCACCCATATCCCTATATGCCTACGGGCAAGCCTGAGTTTTTCGCGCCCGAGGCCCTGGCTGCTGCACAACGCACCTGCGAGGAGTCTGCTGTGTTGCTCAAGAACAACGGCGTCCTGCCGCTGTTCACGCAGGGGGCAACTGAGAAAACGAAGCGTATCTTTATCTGTGGTCCGTTGGCGGATAACCAGCATGACCAGAACGGCACATGGTGCCTTGATGCAGTCGATTCGGTGGTGATCACGCCGGCTATGGCTTTCCGTCAGCCGGAGAAATATGAACTTGTTCAGTATGCCGGCATGGAGGTCTGCTGTCAAGAGGGTTTCCACTGGTCGCGTGAGCGCTCGGATGAGAATATCGCCAACCTCAAAAAACAGGCAGCAAAGGCGGATGTCGTTCTCTTCTTTGCGGGCGAAGAGGCCATGATCTCGGGTGAGGCTAAGACTCGCGCACATATCACGCTGCCGGGTGACCAGACGCAGCAGTTGGAGGCTATCCGGGAAACGGGTGTACCGGTGGTGATGATTGTCATGGCGGGACGTCCGTTGACGATAGGTAAGGAAGTGGAGATGGCAGATGCGGTTATCTATGCTTATCATGGTGGTACGATGCAGGGCCCTGCACTCTATAATATCCTCACCGGCGTAGTCAATCCTTCGGGTAAACTGACCACCACTTTTGTGCAGGCTGAGGGACAGATACCGTTCTACTATAATCATAAGAACACCGGTCGTCCTACCGGTCCTGTCACCAACTACGAGGACATACCGGTCAATGCCGGCCAGTTCTCTATCGGTTCGTGCACCTATTGGCTCGAGTACGCCAAGGATCCGCTTTTCCCATTCGGTTTTGGATTGTCATATACCACGTTCCAATACGCCGATTTCCAGCTTTCGGCTTCGTCGATGAGTGCCAATGGCTCCCTCACGGCTTCGTGCACAGTTACCAATACGGGCAGTTGTGCCGGTCAGGAAGTGGTGCAACTGTATATCCGCGACAAGGTGGGCAGCATATGCCGTCCGTTGCTGGAGTTGAAGGGCTTTGAGAAGATAGCTCTGGAACCTGGCGAATCGCGTACGGTGGAGTTTGAGATTACGCCTCAGATGCTGGAGTACTGGCATTTCGCTGAGCAGATTCAACCGGGTGCTGATGGTGCCTACACGCTTAGTGCCGAGCCCGGCGAGTTCCTCGTTTGGATTGCTCCAAACAGCCGCGACCTTCCCGCTCCCGCCTCTTTCATGCTGAATTGATTAACAAATAAAATAGCAAAATTTCTCCCCCTTTGCTCCGGCTAAGGGGGAGATTTTTTTGCTCACTGGTAAAAGCTGGGGGGTATTAGATCAAAATACGCATCCAGCCTGTCGGCTGCTATGTCCTGAGCATGTTCTGTCGCGCTTTAGGCTGCTAACGCTGCTTAGGCGTCCTGTCCATGGCTCATGCCATACCGCAAAAGCGGTGGCTGCGTTCAAAATAATCTCAAAATGCCTCCCTTTGGTTGGTAAAAAATGTACAACAAAAGTATCTTAATAAAACACAGGATTATGCAAATAATCCGTAAGCACCTTTACAAATACATATTTTAGGTTTCGAAAATTAGCAGTACCTTTG
>JAKSNQ010000018.1 GCA_024399615.1 Paludibacteraceae bacterium
CGTTGTGCAGAGCCGTCTCTAGATATGTGTCGCGCGTGGGTAGTTGGTATTCAGCACTGCGTGGTGCATTATCTTTCCCTATCTGGCATAGTGTGTCAGTAGTTATTTGAGGGGTATTGGTGTCCATCATTCCTTTCTGCAGGGCGATGAGAATACGTTTGGGCGTCTTACCTGCTTTGGTGCAGACATAGGTAATCCGTATGGGAGATAATCCTGCACTGGATGCCAATCGTCGTATCGTTGACTCTGCCTCGATGGGCAAGATCAGCGCCAAAATGCCTCCATTGGTCAGTAGTGACGCTGAATTTAGGATAAGTTCATCATAGGAGAGGGTGTCGGTGTGGCGCGCCATCTGCCGTTCGGCGTTGGGATTTTTCAGGCTATTGACGAAGTAGGGTGGGTTGGATACAATCAATTGGTAACCGAATTGTGCTTGATTGTTGTAATCCTGCAGTGAGATGTGCATCGCATGAAGACGATTAGTCCATGGGCATGCCGCAAAGTTGTTGTTCGCCTGTGATACCGCTGGATGGTCAATATCAATAGCTGTGATTTGTGCCGCCGGCAGTTGTTGTGCCAGCATGATGGCTATCAGGCCTGATCCAGTCCCGATGTCAAGTATATGAATTGGCTGATAATTAGAATTTTGCATGTCCGGATGTGTCGTTCCTTCCGAGGTGTGTATTTCCTTATAGAGTTGACCGGACCATGCGCCCAAAAGGGTACCGTCCGTACCTACCTTCATGGCACATTGCTCGTCGTGTATGGTGAACTGCTTGAATCTGAACATGGGCTTGTCAACGAGTTACCGACTTCGTTGTGTATTGGTCTTTTTGTGTTAGTGTTGTACCGTGTATCGCTTTTTTTATCGCACTAATGTACTATGCATTCGGCATGATTGTGGTTGTGATGATGACCATTATGGTCGTGGGTATGATGGCCCGAGAATATCGAGATGGAGAGCCATAATCCCATGCCGATGAATAGAACGACGCATATGCGTCTCAGCCATGTCTCCAGCACTTGCAAGCGGCCGTTTATTTTACCGATGCCGGCGATGCCGCGGCTCAAGAGGATGGCGATAATGATGACTGGTAGCGCGTCACCGAGACCAAAACAGATGGGCATGAGCCATGACCATGATACGGGTTGCAGCATAGTCAAAGGTATAAGTGTGCCAAAATAGAGCAGACCACTATATGGACAGAAGGCCAAAGCGAAAACTGCGCCCAGGATGAACGATGCGACAGGTCCGGAGAGCGGCTTGAGGTTGACCGATGATAGTTTGGAAATCAGTATGTGTGGTGCGTGTTCATGCGAGTGTTCATGCTGCTCATGTTTACCAGACTTATGCTCGTCGGAATCATGACTTAGGTTGTGGTCATGGTGCGACTCGTGCCAACCAAATAGGGCAATAGCAATGCCAACACAAATGAGGAATGGACCCAGCGCAGGTTCACCATATTCCTCAAAGAAATGTCGAATGGCATGAATCTGACCTCCCATGATAAAAACCAGCGCCAATAGTGTGTAGGAAAAGCACTTGCCAAGAACATAACTCAAGCAGTTGGTAAAGAGGGCCTGCTTCTGACTGATATTTTTGGAAAGGAAAGAGATGGCAGTCACGTCGGAGCAGAATGGACATGGACTAATCATTGTCAGTAAGCCGAGCAGAAGTGCTGAAAGGAGAGGGTAGGTGGAGGAATTTAGGATAGAATCCAGCATATTTTGATGTGTATATTGAATTTTTATTGTATTTTTGATGAAAAAGTTTGCAAAGGTACGAAAAATGTAGTAATTTTGCAAGACTTTTTGAATTTTCTTATGAAAAAACTGCTTTTCTATATTACCTTGACGCTGCTTTTGATGGCTTGTAGCAATTTCTCAACAGACGTATCTCGTTTTCAGAGGGACCTCCAGAACCAACAGCGCATTGCGATGGAACGTACCGAGCAATTGAAGACGGCGCTTGGGGGCGATGATTTTGCGCGTATTCGTGAGTTGGCAGAGAAAGATAAGTCCATTTTATTTTACATCTTCGGCCCCAATGGCTTAATATATTGGTCGGATAATTGGTTGTCGGCATCTCATGTGTACCTGAACCACTATGATAAGTGGGACTACACGGTGTTTGACAATGCTGTTGCTGTCAGCCGATGGACGAGCGCTGATGCTTACAATATTCTGACTATTATTCCTATAAAAAATCAATATTCATTTGAAAATGAACAACTTAGAAACGAATATGTTCCTCCGTTTTCGTTGGGACGTGAGGTTGAAATACGACAAACTAAGGCAGTAGGAAGTGTGCCGGTTTATGATGTTGAAGGGCACTATCTGTTATCGCTTAAGCAATGTGCTGATACGACCAATAACTCGGTACTGACTGTGGATCCTCTTCAGCAGACGCGTTTGGCTGAAAGTTTTTCATACCCTAGCCTATTGAAAGTGGGGAAGACTCAATCGAGACAGCATGTCGAGGCCTATTATTATATCATTATCACAATTGTTTTCCTGACCATATTGTTGTTGTTTGCCATTTATGGTTTGGTGCGCAACCATGGCTTTGTGCACATGACCCTGAGTCTGAAGATACAATATTTGTTGCTGTCGTTGCTGTTCGTGACCTTTGTGTATGTCTTCTTTGTTTCTATGCGATACGTGCGTAGTCGCTACGAAGAACGACAGGTGGCTTCGTTGGAGCAAAAGACAAGATATATCCAAAAGACGCTACAGGACCTTTATCCATGGGATTATGAACTGAGCGCACGCAATACGGCTGGATTGAACATCGACCTGCGCGACCTAAGTTACACCTACGAGGTGGATATACATGTTTATGACATGGATGGCTACCTGATAGGTAGTTCCCTGCCTCAACTCTTTTCGGCAGGTATTGTGTCCCGACATATGTCCACAGAGCCGTTCTTTTCCGATAATCATACGACGGTGATGAAGCAGGCGATAGGTGGTATCGACTACCTGACGAGCTATACCGAGTTCCGAAACAGCAACCTGATGCAGTTGGGCTATATCGAGGTGCCGTACTATGTGTCTGCGAAAGAGCGTAGAATAGCGGTAGATGATTTTTTGTCGCGTCTTTTCCCTCCATATTTGCTCGTGATGGTATTGTCGATGTTGTTGGGGACAATTTTGTCGCGTGGACTGACTCGTCCGTTGATGCAACTCACAGAGGGGATGCGTAAGTTCAAGATTGGCGAGACCAATGCACACTTGGCATATGACCGAAAAGACGAGGTGGGAAAATTGGTAGAGCAGTACAATACGATGGTGGACGAACTGGAGGAGTCGACTAGTAAGTTGGCGCGAAGCGAGCGTGAGACGGCATGGCGTACAATGGCTCGTCAGGTGGCGCATGAGATCAATAATCCGCTGACACCGATGAAATTGAGGTTGCAGCAGATGCAGCGTCTCAAGCTGAATAACGATCCGCGCTTTGATGCTTTCTTTGACGAAACGGCAGGTTCGTTGATTACGCAGATTGACCAATTGAGTAATATCGCTACTTCTTTCTCCAGCTTCGCCAAAATGCCGGAAGTGGTGACAAGCAAAGTTGATGTGGCGGATAAACTGACATCTGTGATAACGCTCTTCCGCAGCAACCAGCAGAATGTGCCTATTCGCTATCTGGGCCCTGATAAGGGATTGGAAGCAAAGACTGATGCTACACAAATCTCGCAGGTGTTTAACAATTTGATTAAGAATGCTTTACAGGCGCTGGAAGATAAGCCGGGTGGAGACATTATCATTATGCTTAAGGAGAGTGAAAAGACTGTGGATATCAGCGTGTCGGACAATGGATGTGGCATTCCTGAAGACGTGCAGGATCGTATCTTTACACCTAATTTCACAACTAAATCGACGGGCACTGGCTTAGGATTGGCTATATCCAAAAATATCGTCGAGGGATCAGGTGGCAGGATTTGGTTTCAGACTTCGCCAAAGGGCACAACTTTCTTTATTTCACTTAGAAAATAAGTGTCTTTTTTAGTCTCTTGTCTTGATGCGGTTCTGAAGCCGTCTTGAAGCCGTCTTGAAGCCGTCTTCATGAGATGTTTTTTACCACTTTTATTTTGGCAATTATCAACTACTTGGCAGCATAATAATTTATGAATAAATTTACGGTCAATTTACGTTACGCCGTAGGCATCTTTCCATATTTTACCGCTGCCTTACTGCCTACACGTATATAGTTCCCTGTTATTTTTTGCGAAGAACGTCTACGACATGTGATCCGGCTCCAAGCAATTCTGGCCGTTCGGATATGGTTTTCTGGTATTGGATAAAATGCAGGAAAGTTTCGTCGGACATGTAGTTGAGTCGCGTTCTCATATAGTCAGCTGCGCCATCTGGGGAAAAGATTGTGACGCGCTCTAGTTGCGCCTTCTGATTGAGGCGGTTGATATCATCGAGCCGGACGTAGTCGTATAGTTCATCCTGAGGAGGTCGCACATGGTACTGCTCATCCACTACTCCTGCTGCCATAAGGCCACCGATGCGGTCTTTGTCAAAGCAAAACGACAACATGCTGTATTCGTTCATGAGATAGGCTACAAAGATGAGTCCTCCGGTTTTGGTGATTCTGCGTGCTTCGCATAGTGCCTCCAGTTTCTCTTCTTCGCCTATTAGGTGATAGAGTGGCCCTAAAAGTAAGGTAATATCAGCCGAATTGTCGGGAATGAAAGGCATGCTCCTGGCATTTCCTTTGACTACATCAGCGGTAGGTTCCAACTTACGGAATATGTCAATGTTGTGCTGCACCAATTCTACTGCTTTTACATGATAACCTTCTGACATAAGTGCTGAAGTGTAGCGTCCGGTACCGGCGCCGATGTCGTAAATGCGCAGATTAGCTTTGCCTGAAAGCTGACTTTTCTCTTCTAAAAAACGATGCAGATGATGCATGGTGGTCTCGTATTCTACGATACCATGTCTGCGCTCTAAACGCAAATTCTCCTTGTGTTTCCAATAATGTTTTTCGATGACGGATAGTGGCATGTCGTACGATTTTTGCTTTGTGACTGCAAAAGTACATAAAAATATTGAATTGTGCAAGCATAAGCCGTCAGAAGTCACTATTTTTGCCTAATCGAAGGCAATCGGCACCATGGACTGCATTTTTTTGATAAAAAACTTGCACGGGCAAATAATTTGTAGTATCTTTGCAGTCCCAAATCAAAACCTTTAAGATGTGGGTCCTTTTTGGACTCGTACTAATATCAACATAAAAGATACGCCTTATGGCGTTGAGCGTTATGAAAGTAGAAAACATCATGCAGCAATTGGCTGCAAAGCACCCGGGTGAGGCAGAGTATCTGCAAGCCGTGCAAGAAGTTCTCGAGAGTATCGAGGAAGTGTATAATCAACATCCTGAGTTTGAACAGGCAAAGATTGTGGAGCGCATCGTTGAACCCGAGCGTATTTTCACATTCCGCGTCAACTGGGTAGATGACAAGGGAGAAGTGCAAACCAATTTGGGATACCGTGTTCAGTTCAATTCGGCAATTGGTCCATATAAAGGAGGTCTACGTTTTCACCGTGCTGTAACACCTTCCATGCTGAAATTCCTTGGCTTTGAACAGACGTTCAAGAATGCTCTGACTACTTTGCCAATGGGTGGTGCTAAGGGTGGCTCGGATTTCGATCCGGTAGGCAAATCCGATGCTGAAATCATGCGTTTCTGCCAGGCATTTATGTTGGAGTTGTGGCAGTGTATTGGACCCGATCAGGACATCCCTGCTGGTGATGTAGGCGTAGGTGGCCGAGAGATTGGCTTTTTGAATGGTATGTATCAGAAGTTGGCTCGTCGCTATCACACGGGTGTGTTGACAGGAAAGGGTATGACATGGGGTGGCTCGATCTTACGCCCAGAGGCTACTGGTTTTGGCGCTCTCTATTTTACCCAGCATTTGCTACATGCGGCAGGTAAGGATATTCAGGGAAAGAAAGTGGTGCTCTCCGGTTTCGGTAACGTGGCTTGGGGTGCGGCCATTAAGGCGACTGAATTGGGCGCTAAAGTGGTGGCTATCTCCGGTCCGGATGGAGTATGTGAGATTCCTGATGGCATTACTAAAGAGATGATTGACTATATGTTGGTAATGCGCGCCAGCAACCGAAATAAGGTGCAGGATATGGCGGATCGTTTCCCTGATGCTGCTACTTTCACTGCCGGAAAGAAGGCATGGTCAGTGCCTTGCGATATCGCACTTCCGTGTGCCTTCCAAAATGAATTGTCTGAGGACGATGCGAAGGAACTGAAGGCTAACGGATGTTGGTGCTGCTGCGAAGTAAGTAACATGGGTTGCCAACCGGGCGCTATTCACTATTTCCAAAACAATGGAGTTCTCTTTGCTCCGGGTAAGGCTGTGAATGCTGGTGGTGTAGCTACTTCTGGACTCGAAATGACCCAAAATGCCGAGCACCTGAGCTGGACGGCTGCCGAAGTGGATGCGCGATTGCACCACATTATGGAGTCTATCCACGAGCAATGTGTAACCTATGGCAAGCAGGAGGATGGAACGATTGACTATGTCAAGGGTGCAAATATCGCTGGATTCATGAAGGTGGCACAGGCTATGTTGGAGCAGGGTATCATCTGATTGGTTAATCGAAGACGCTTACTACAATCAACGGGGCTTATCCCCCAAACGGCAATACGTATTGCAAAATTATGTACAACGAGTTTAAACAACATTTGGAGGCCACGCTTCGCGAAATTCGCGAGGCGGGCCTATATAAAAACGAGCGTGTGATTATCACACCTCAGTCTTCGGGCATCCAAGTGGAGGGAGGCAAAGAGGTTATCAATTTCTGCGCCAACAATTATTTGGGGTTGGCCGATAATGCTGAACTTATTCAAGCTGCCAAGGAGAAAATGGATGAACGAGGCTATGGTATGGCTTCCGTTCGTTTTATCTGCGGAACACAAGATACTCATAAGCAGCTGGAAAAGGCAATTTCCGATTTCTTTGGAACTGACGATACTATTCTGTATGCGGCTTGTTTTGATGCCAATGGTGGTCTGTTCGAGCCTTTGCTGACTGAGGAGGATGCGATTATTTCGGATGCATTGAATCATGCGTCTATCATCGATGGTGTGCGCTTGTGCAAAGCTGTTCGTTACCGATACAAGAATGCCGATATGGCCGATCTTGAGGAACAACTCCAAAAGGCGCAAGCACAACGTTTCCGCATCATCGCTACGGATGGCGTGTTCTCCATGGATGGAAACGTATGTCCGCTGGATAAGATTTATGAGTTGGCTCAGAAATACAATGCTCTGGTGATGGTGGACGAAAGCCATTCTGCCGGTGTGGTTGGTAAGACGGGCCATGGTGTAACCGAGCGATATGACCTGCGTGGAAAAGTCGAGATTATCACGGGAACATTAGGCAAAGCTTTTGGCGGTAGCGTTGGTGGATTTACAACGGGTAAGAAAGAAATTATTGATCTTTTGCGTCAACGTTCAAGACCATATTTGTTCTCCAATTCCATTCCGCCAATGATTGCGGCAGCCGGATTGAAGACGTTTGAGTTGCTGACCCGTGATAATACGCTCCAAGATACTTTGCACAACAATACCGATTATTTCATCGAGAAGATGAAAGCGGCTGGCTTTGATATCAAACCTACCGAATCGGCTATTTGCGCTGTGATGCTTTACGACGCGCGACTCAGTCAGGAGTTTGCGGCCGCATTGCAGGAGGAGGGAATCTATGTGACTGGATTCTATTATCCGGTCGTGCCTCAAGGACAAGCGCGTATACGCGTGCAGGTGAGCGCGGCGCATACACGCGAGCAATTAGATAAAGGTGTTGCTGCCTTCGTGAAGATTGGCAGGCAATTGGGCGTGCTGAACGCATAAAAATGAAATTTTGAATAGTAATGGGGGCTCCGGATATTTGTCCGGGACTCCCTAACATACAGATATGAAAGCATTAGTTAAGCGATATGCCGAGCCGGGCATATGGATGGAAGACGTTCCAATGCCGGAAGTGGGGCTGAACGATGTGTTGATTAAAGTGAAAAAGGCCGCCATTTGTGGCACCGATTTGCACATGTATAAATGGGATGAGTGGTCGCAATCACATTGCACACCTCCTTATACGATGGGCCATGAGTTCGTGGGAACGGTAGTGGAAGTTGGGCCTGGCGTGAAGAGCGTTCATGTCGGTGAGCGTGTCACCGCTGAAGGACATATCGTCTGTGGACATTGTCGCAACTGCCGTCGAGGTTTGGGACATGTCTGCGAAAACAGTCTGTCTGTGGGAATCTTTGGAAAGGATGGTGCTTTTGCGGAATATGTCACCATTCCGGAGTCGAATATCGTAAAACTGAAAGATTCTATTCCGGATGATTTCGCAGCCATCATGGATCCCTTTGGGAATGCCACCCATACCGCGTTGGCCTTCCCTTTGTTGGGCGAGGATGTGCTGATTACCGGCGCCGGACTGATTGGCACGATGGCTGCCGGAATATGCCGATACTCTGGCGCGAAAAATATCGTGGTGACGGATATGAATCCTCTGCGTTTGGATATTGCCAAACGTATGGGCGCTACGGTGACGGTGGATTTGAGTAAAGGTGAGACTGTTGCTGGGGCGATGGAGCAGTTGGGCATTCGCGGTTTTGACGTTGGACTGGAAATGTCTGGTGCGCCTGCTGCCTTCAACGATATGATTGCTCATATGTACAAGGGCTCTAATATTGCACAATTGGGTATATTGCCCAGCGATACGAAAGTGAATTGGAGTGACGTGATTTTCAACGCACTTACCATCAAAGGTATTACCGGTCGTCGAATGTGGGAAACCTGGTATCAGATGGAACAGATGCTGCTGGGAGGACTCGATTTATCACCCGTTATCACCCATCATTTTGCGTTTGAAGACTTCCAAAAGGGCTTTGACGTGATGGTGTCTGGTCAATGTGGAAAGGTGATTTTGAATATCTGTTAGACCCAATAATCGCGTTAAAAAGGCAAAAATGAACATAAAAATGCATGATTTTGGGGCGTTTTATGTAGTTTTGGCTCAATTATTGCGTCTAATGTGGACAAAAAGTATTTTGTCTGATGTGAAGATTAGTATTAACCAAAATATATTAGTTAAAGTATGAAAAAGATTTTCAGTTTATTGCTCTCTATGTTGAGCGTAACGGCGGTGATGGCGACCGAGTTGCCAAAGGAACTGCAGCAGTATAAGCTGGATAATGGTCTGACCATCATGCTGTGGGAGGATCATGACCAGCCGGACTGCGAAGGCTATCTGGTTGCAAATGCCGGTTCAATCGACGAACCTGCTGAATATACCGGTTTGGCTCACTATCTGGAGCATATGCTTTTCAAAGGTACCCAGGAGATTGGTGCTCTGGATTGGGAGACGGAGAAGCCTTTGTACGACTCGATTATTGCGTTGTACGACGAGTATTCTGACTCTACCGATCCAAAGGTGCGTGAAAAGATTGCTACCCACATCAATCAGCTTTCTATGAAGGCTGCGAAAGTAACTGCTACCGATGATTTCTCCAATCTTATGGAGGTGATTGGTGCCGAGGGCGTGAATGCGAACACCGCTTATGATCGTACTGTTTACCTCAATAGCTTCCCTGCTGCAGAAATGGAGCGCTGGTTGAAGTTGTTCTCAGACCGTTTGGTCAACCCTGTTTTCCGCTCATTCCAAGCCGAATTGGAGAACGTGTTTGAGGAGTATAACATGTATTCAAATGATCCTTCGATGAAGATCAGTAATACGCTGTTCGGCAAGATTTATGAGGGCCACCCTTATAGTCGTGATATTATCGGTACTCCTGAACACTTGAAGAATCCTCGTCTCAGCAAGATGATTGAGTTCTACGAGACATGGTATGTGCCTAACAATATGGCATTAATCATCGTTGGTGACTTTGATGCTGAGGCTACCAAACCGCTGATTGCCAAGTATTTCAATCAGTTTAAGGCTAAGGAACTGCCTGCTCGTACGGTTTATCCAGAAGCTGACTATACCGGTAACCCAAAGTTTAGCTATAAGATGGGCTACTACCCACAAGTGGTATGGGCATATAAGGGTATTCCTGCCAAGCATGAGGATGGTACAACTCTACAATTTGTGGTTTCTCTCTTGTCAAACAACATGCAGACGGGTCTGCTCGATAAGTTGATGTTGGATGGTAAGATTTCATCTGTAAGTGCCGGTTTGGATTCTCGTCGTGATCAGGGTCGTATCCTGATTGAGGCTATCCCTTACTACGATATCAATCAGCAGATGTTCGAGAGTGATAAGGCTACCGAGAAACTGGTGATGACTGAGATCGATAAACTGAAGAATGGTAATATTGAGGATTGGCAGATTGCGGCTGTGAAGAAAGAGTATGACCAGATGTATAAGATGGTAGATGAGTATTCATCATACAAGATGCAAAATCTGGTACAATGCTTTATCTATGACCTGCCTCTTACTGATATCTTTGAAGAGAATGCCAAGATTCAGGCGTTGACCAAGGAAGAGATTGCTGCCGTGGCACGCAAGTACTTCAATACCGACCATTTGACCATATCTTTTGACGAGGGTACTATTAAGCCTAATAGCTTGCCAAAGCCAAAGATTGAGCCTCTTGATCCAATCAAAGGAGCTGAGACTGAATATGCCAAGGCATTTAAGGCAATGCCAAAGGGCGATATAAAGCACACTTACAACAACTTCAGCGACGTTAAGGTTTCTACCGTTGCCGAGAATTGTAAGTTGCACTATACTGCAAATACCAAGAATGACCTCTTCTCGCTGACGCTCCGTTATGGTGTAGGTAGCCACAAGATGCCTATGCTTGAGTACGCAGCCGGCTTGATGAATACGGCCGGTACGATGATTGGTAATCTGGACGCACAGGCATTCCGTCGTCAATTGGCTGAACTTGGCGGTCAGATTGGATATGGAATCAGCGACAGCTATTTCACCATCCAAATCATGGGTGAGGACAAGAATCTCGAGGAAATTTCCAAGTTGGTTAACCAGCAGTTGTTGCAACCAAAGCTTGATCAGGAGCAATTGGACGCTATCAAGGGTTCAGTGTTCTCCAGCCGTTTGTCTCTGCCTAAGCGCGAGTCTGCTCAAAAGAGTGCGTTGCTCAACTATGCTCTCTATGGCAAGGAGTCACACTATATTGACGTAGTCAATTTTAACGACGTATATACCATCTCGCTGCCTCAGGTACAGACTCTCTTGGGTGAGGCACGCAGCTACGCATTGGATGCATTCTACTGTGGTACTCGCTCACAGGAGGACGTTGTGAAGGTGCTGCCACTGATCGAGGGTGTTCGCCCATCTGAAGGACTCTTTGTTCACGAGCGTCAGAGCTATGACAAGCCAACCATCCTCTTCTTGCCTGCTCAGGTACAACAGGCTAGCCTCTACCTCTACTACAACGGCCAGCCTTACGAGGTGTCCAAGGACGTTACAATCGATGCCTTCAACCAGTATTTCTCAGGCGGTTTCTCTGGCCTTGTAATGAATGAGATTCGTGAGAAGCGCTCAATGGCATACACCGCATATGGTCAGGTTGCTACTCCTCCATTGCCTGGAAAGAAGGACTACTTCATCGGCTATGTTGGTACTCAGTCAGACAAGGCTGCTGATGCGGTCAGCGTATTCCTTGACCTGCTCAATGATATGCCTGTGGATACGACCAAGTTGGATGGTATCCGTACCGGTTTGCGTCAAGCGGCTCAGACTGCAAAGCCTTCGATGCGTAACAAGGCACAGGTGTTTGAGATGTGGCAGAAGATGGGCTACAATGATGACCCTGCTCGTATCAATGAGGAAGCCATCAAGAACTTGACCATGGAGCAGATTGTTAACTACTACAATCAGAATGTCAAGGGTCAACCTATCACTATTGTGTTGATGGGCGATCCTAAGAAGATTGACATCAAGGCTATCGAAGCCAAGATGGGCTGCAAGGTGACCAAGGTGAGCCCAAGCAAGCTCTTCGCGCCTTCTCCTATTCTTGATTTATAATCCTGATATGACATCACAATTGGGTCTATCTACTCAGGTGATGATATGTGCTAAAAAATGCTCTTCTATGCCGGAAGAGCATTTTTTATGTTCTAATTTTAATAAATGGTTGGCAAAAAGTGGCGAAAGTTTGGGTATATCAATTATTTTTTGTACCTTTGCAAACTATTTTGCGTGAGTATGCGTGTACGCGCCATGCGTGAGGGCAGGCTACACACATACATACACGCTGCAAGGAAAACATTATTATGAGCATTACTACCAAATTTCATCATACTCTGCTTTACCTGACGCTGGTTCTGACGGTGCTTGCCGCGTTGATGATACCGAAGGTCAATGTCAATAGCGACATGACCAAGTATC
Source organism: Paludibacteraceae bacterium (assembly GCA_024399615.1). Lineage (GTDB taxonomy): Bacteria > Bacteroidota > Bacteroidia > Bacteroidales > Paludibacteraceae > Colicola. Next base: position 12,396 of record JAKSNQ010000018.1, read on the forward strand.
TGCCGGATGACTCTGCGATGAAAGTCGGCGTAGAGGTACTGCAGGAAGAATTTGATGCCGGCAACTTGATGCCTGCCGGTGTAAAGGTGATGGTGCACAATTTGCCTGCTGATCAGAAAGAGGTGATGGGCAAGGAGTTGGGTGCACTTTGTGGCGTGGAGGCGGTGACGACTCAGTTGTCGACCGACGGACACTATACACTCTATAATCTGCAGGTGCCGGACTCGGTTAATATGCTCGTGCTTGCGAGTGAAATTCGTGACCAATACGATAACCAAGAACTTGTTGTGGAGACAACTCAAGATGGTGCTACTCCTCCGGTATCAGTAATTGTGATAGCGGCTGTTCTTGTCATTCTTATTTTGGTGGTAATGGGGCAATCTTGGTTGGAACCATTTATTTTTCTGACCAGTGTGGGTATTGCCGTGTTGCTGAACATGGGTACCAATGCCCTGTTGCCTTCTGTTTCTATCACGACCAATTATATCGGCTCAATTCTTCAATTGGCACTCTCGCTTGATTTCTCAATTGTCTTGATGAATCGTTTTCGTCAGGAATTGAAGGAAGATCGCTCGACCGTGTCGTCGATGAATCGTGCCATTCGTCGTGCTGCACGCCCTATTCTCAGTTCGTCGCTGACTACGGTGGTGGGTCTGCTGATGCTGTGCTTCATGCGTCTGAAGATAGGTATGGATATGGGTATCGTCTTGGCGAAAGGAGTGTTGTGCAGTCTCTTGTGCACGTTCACAGTGTTGCCTTCGTTGCTTATCATGATGCGTCGGCTCATTGAGTCTACGGCCAAGAAGGCCCCTCTTATTCCTACCAATCGTTTGGGTCGCATTGCCACTGGTCACAAAGTAACGATGGCGCTTCTGGGTGTGGTCATTCTGGGGGCATCCTATTATTTCTCGCGACAAACTCCTATCACTTTTTCGACCAAACGTGACAGCCAAATCGAACGAATCTTCCCTGTTCCCAATGCGTTTGTCATGCTCTACAATACGCCAATCGATGATGTTGCTGCCAAGGAGAATGTTGAGCAGGCTGTCATCAATCTGGCAGGCGAGTTGGAGTCTTGTCCAGAAGTGAAGGCGGTGTTATCGTACCCCTCTCTTCTCAAAAATGAGCAGACCGCCGACCAGGCCGTTGATTATCTGAGCTCAATTGCTACACGTTTTTCGGATTTCCTGCCTGCTTCTGCTGACTCTACCGTATCGATGGGTGTGGATATGCTGACGCCGGAGACCATGCGCATCGTCTATTATCTGCATTCCGGTGCAGCGGATACTATTCGTTTAACGTTTACTCAACTGATGCGTTTTCTTGCTGATGAGGTGCTGAACGACACAACCAATACGATGCTGGCCGGTCAGATTACACCTCAGATGCGAGGACAAGTGGATTTGCTGAAGGAGTTGCTTGCTGACGATCAGTCGACTACTTTTGTCAAGGCTGTGAAGCGACCACAGCGTCCTGCCAAAACGAAAGTGGCTTCGCATCTTCCGACGCAGCATGCCGAAGCAAAGACTTCTGCAAATTCTGTTGATGGTGCAGTTTCGAATATTAGAACGACTGTCGCTTCATCTTCCGAATTCAATACCACGTCATCATCTGTCGTTACCGGCTCGGAAGCAGAAACGACTCCGACGGTGGTGGACTCCTTGATTTCTGTCAATTTCTTCATGCCAATATTGGCAGAACAGGAACCTTCTGATGTGTCTGCCTATCTGCGTAATATTACCGATACGGTCTTGCTTATGACCCCGATGACGGTGAATGAGATGGCTGCTTTTATTGGTTCGTCTGTGACTCAAACCCGTACAAGTTATAGCATCGGTAAATGCGGTAAGGCTATCTCTCCATATGCCTATGTACATATGTTGCTTGATGACCTTTTCCAGCGTAAGAACTTGCGTGCTATGGTGTCCAATGATCAGGTGGCTGTCGTCACCCGTATAGGACAATTCATGGATTTGGCTTTCGAGGAGACCCCTCTCTCGGCAGGACAAATGGCTGTGCTGCTGCAGGGACATGGCCTGACCTATATGACTGCAGAACATGTTAAGGCGTTGGCTTTTCCTATGGTTATGCCTGTCGTACAACCCGAGGTGCAGTCCGCAGAAATAGCTTTTGTATCCGATACGACCTTGACGTCTCTCGATTCGCTACGTATGGTTGCGGGTAATCTAATGCCTTCGCTTCCCGCGATTCCTGCAGTACATCTGGCAGCACAGCCCGTTGAACAACCTCTGAAACCAAAACCACAGCCGGCGACATATATGGCTCCTAAGCCTGTCAAACCGAGCAAAGAGGAACAGATGGCAGCCACGTTTATGGAACTCAAGGACTCGCGTCGTCCTCTTTCTGCCGAACAGATGGCAAAGGCATTCTCTCGTTTGGGACAGAAAATCTCACCTACTCAGGTGCATCTTATCTATACCCTGTATGGTACAAAACGATACTACAACGATTCGTTGACGATGACGACAGAGCGACTGCTCTATTTCGTGACAGACACACTGGCTGTTGACCCGGCATTGGCCCCATTCTTGCCTACTGATATGGCTCAATCGTTGCAGTCCGCACGTGAGGCGCTTGCCAGCGGTATGTCTATGATGACGACGCCGACTCACGGCCTGTGCGTAGTGATGACAGACCTTCCTGACGAGTCGGAGCAGACCTATCAGTTTGTGGACTATTTGAAGCAGTTGGCGGACCAAAAACTGGTGGCCGGATATGCGATTATAGGACAAAGTGCAATGTACAACGAGATGCGTGATGGTTTTGGACGCGAGACCTCGGTGGTGACTCTTCTCACTATTTTGGCTATTTTCCTGATTGTGGCCGTTTCTTTCCGCTCGTTGGTGATTCCTACCATTTTAATAACCACAGTTTTGTCTGCCGTTTGGGTGAATGTCATCTTTGCCGGTGTCAACAACAATGGCATGCTCTATCTGGCTTATCTGATTGTGCAGTCTATCCTGATGGGTGCTACGATTGACTATGGTATCCTATTTACCAATTACTACAAGGAGTTTCGTAAGCAGATGCCTAAATATGAGGCATGTTTGGCAGCCTATCGTGGCAGTATACCTACCATCATGACCTCGGGACTCATTATGGTGGCGGCACCGGGAGTGATGGCGCTGTTGGTTGATGATATCACTATCTCGTCTATTTTAGGCTGTATTGGCATTGGTGCGGGAATGGCCATTATCCTGATTTTAGTGGTTTTGCCTGCTGTCATTGTCGCTTTGGATCGCTGGGTAGTTCGTCGCAAAAAAACATATGAGTATCAGTCTCAAGGATAGGTACTCAAAAGAAAAAACAACATGAAAAAGTCTTTTACTATACGACCTACGCTTGATGATGTATCTGCTACTGTGCAGTCAATACAAGAGCAATTGGCGGCTTGGGAAATCAAGTCAGGCGAGGCGATGACAGCGGCAATGACGCTGGAGGATACGCTGGTTAAACTCATCGACTTGACACCCAAGAGCGAGCATTTCTATATCACTGTTTCCAAAAGCCTGAAAAAGACGACCATTCGCGTCTCTGCTCGTGGTCGTGAGTTCGTGCTCAAAGCGACTGACGTTATGGGCGATAGCATTGACGATGTGATGGACGAGGAATTTGCGCCGGAGGCAGAGGCCACTCTTCGTGATATGATGCTTCGCACGCAGGCTTCTCGTATCAATGTCAGGTACACGAAGGGTATCAATCGTATCCAGATACTGGTATCTCGCGACGAAAAGGAGATGCTTTACAACACAATGGCGGGTGTACTTTCTGGCATTTTGGCTGGTCTGATTATTCGTCGTACATGCAGCGCTGAGATGGTAACTATATTGGCCAATGATCTCTTCACGCCGCTGTATCAACTTTTTTTGCGTGCTATTCAAACGATGGTGGCTCCGCTCGTATTCTTCTCGTTGGCGGCTAGCATTACCGAGATTGGCGATATGCGTTCATTGGGCCGATCCGGAGCTAAGGTGCTGGGCTCCTATGCGCTTACGGCCCTCATCGCCTGTGTGGTAGTTTTTGGATTGGACTCTCTCATTCAAGCCGGTGCCAATAGATCCATTCCACTCCCTCCGCTGTCGGATGCAGCATCTGATGCGTCGGGCGTTTCGGTTATCAAAACGTTGGTGAACATCATACCGAATAACCTATTCGGTGCTTTCGTCGCTTCGGATATGCTTCAAATCATGGTCTTGGCGGTGGCGGTTGGTGCTGCTGCCGGCACTATTGGAAAACACTCGGCCATGGTTGCGGATGCTATCTCGGCTCTCAACAGTATGTTCGGTAATATTACGTCGTATATCATCAAGTTCTTGCCTGTGGCCGTGTTTGGCAGTACGGGACTGTTAGCGTTGACGATTGAGGTGAATGGTATAGGTACGTATGCGACTTGGTTGGGTCAGACGTTGTCATGCTATGGTGTGATGTATGTGGTGTACCTTATCCTTATATTACTGATTGCCAAGGTTAATCCGATGCATTTCGTTCGCGGTTATGCCCCTACTTGGGTGACGGCTTTCTCTACGTGCTCGAGCAATGCTGCTATGCCTTTCACGATGGCTGCTTGTCGCCGTTTGGGTGTGTCAAAGCGTATTTATTCGTTTTCTATCCCTGTCGGTTCGACAGTCAATATGGATGGAACCGTGGTATTTTACCTTACCACTACGTTGTTTGCTGCTCGTCTTTTTGGAGTCGATTTTGACTTGTCTACCATAGCAAATTTGATTGTGACTTCGATGCTTTTGTCCATGGCAACTCCCGGCACTCCGGGTTCTGTCCTGACCATGTTTTTGGTGATTTTTGCGGCTGCGGGTGTACCCTCCGAAGCCTTTTCGCTGATTATGCCATTTGTGCCGTTGGTAGAACCATTTATTGCCGCCACTGGTGTTACGGGTGATGGTATGGTTTCGACCATCGTTGCAGCTTCGGAAAACCAACTCGACAAAGAGACTTATAATAACATCTGATGCTTTGCAAGTGCGTTTGAGAACTATCGATATAGTGATATTCAAAAACTATAAATATATATCTTTCCATTTATCATAAATCGGGCGGACCCTATCGTGGGGCCCGCCCGATTGGCTTGTAGAAAAGGTTGTGTTATTTCATTTTTGCTTTGGCATCCTCAAGAGTGACAATAAGACGATCGCACCATTGGTCAAAGACGGGATCTGGAACCTGTAGTTCGGGGTGCGCAAGAATATGTGCTACGGCGCGACGGCATCCCTCTGCATAACATACATGGGTGGTGAAATCAGGTACGGCGCGACGGAGTTTACTGCAGTCAAAAACGACACTAACGGCCTTGTCTCCTATTAGATTACCCATCATGTCGTAGCCTTCTGGAGCAACGGCATCGATATACTCTGATGCAACATAATAAGGACGATACTCTACACCTAAGGCATCAGCCAATGTGCGGTAGATCTGGTTCCATGTCAGGGTCTCGTCTGCCATGATTTGGAAAACTTCACCGATAGCGTGCGGATTGCCAATCAGTCCAATGAATCCTCGAGCGAAATCTTCGTTGTAGGTGAGCGTCCAAAGCGACTGACCATCGCCATGTACAATGACCTGTTTTCCCTCCAGCATACGTTTCAGTACCTGCCATGAACCCATACGACCATGTACGCTGACGGGCACGCTGCGTTCGCAATAGGTATGACTGGGGCGGATGATGGTGATAGGGAATCCTTGTTCTCGGTAATAGCACATCAATTGTTCTTCACACGCTATTTTGTCACGCGAGTATTGCCAATAGGGATTCGCCAATGAGGTTCCCTCGTTGATGATGTAGTTTGCGGCCGGCTTGGCATAGGCCGATGCGCTACTGATGTACATGAATTGTTGAGTGCGGCCATGGAAAAGACGGAAATCGCGTTCTACCTGTTCGGGTACGAATGCGATGAAATCGCAGACACAGTCGAATGACATGCCATCCAGTAGTCGTGCTACTGCTGCTTCGTCAGCTATATCCGCTTGGATGGTGTGTACACCATCCGGCACTTCGTCGGCATGTGTACCACGGTTGAGGAGGTAGAGTTCGAAACGAGGCATGGCAGCCATGAGACGGGTGATGGCACTACTGATGGTGCCTGTTCCACCGATAAAAAGAACACGCATAGTATTTTGATTTGAAAAATAGTACGATAATAGCAAACAGAATAATCTGTTGTTTGATGGGACAAAGGTACTAAAAAATATTGAATCGTGCAAATAATCAAGCAAAAAAAATCGGTTAGCGCATTGCTAACCGATTTTTTTATGTTGTGCAGGTGCTGTTTACTTGACTTCTTCGAAATCAACGTCGGTAACGTCACCCTGGTTGTTGCCGGACTGAGATCCGCCTTGTTGAGCGCCATTGAATCCTCCGAAATCCTGAGGACCTGCGGTTGGACCTTGTTGGCCGCCTTGTGCTGCGTACATCTCAGATGCGACTGCTTGGAAAGCAGTGGTCAGCGCGTTGCCTGCTGCTTCACATGCGTCTGCATCCTTCTTTTCATATGCTGACTTGAGGTCCTTGAGAGCAGACTCGATAGGTGCCTTCTTGTCTGCAGGGAGCTTGTCACCGAGGTCGGCCAATTGCTTCTCAGTTTGGAAGATGAGCGAGTCTGCCTTGTTGAGTTTCTCCACACGCTCTTTCTCACGCTTGTCTGCTTCTGCATTTGCTTCTGCTTCTGCTTTCATACGCTTAATCTCGTCATCGCTGAGTCCGGAAGAAGCCTCAATACGAATCTTGGCATCTTTGCCGGTGGCTTTATCCTTGGCGCTGACATTGAGGATACCATTGGCATCAATATCGAAAGTGACTTCAATTTGTGGCTCTCCACGACGAGCAGGCATGATGCCATCCAGGTGGAAACGACCGAGGAGTTTGTTTTGCGCAGCCATAGGACGCTCGCCTTGATAGATGACAATCTCTACAGAAGGTTGGTTGTCCACAGCGGTGGTGAAGGTTTCGGTCTTCTTGGTTGGGATGGTGGTGTTGGCCTCAATCATCTTGGTCATCACGCCGCCCATGGTCTCTATACCGAGCGAAAGTGGAGTAACGTCAAGGAGCAGAATATCTTTCACATCGCCGGTGAGGACACCGCCTTGGATAGCTGCACCTACGGCAACCACTTCGTCAGGGTTAACGCCCTTAGAAGGGGCTTTTCCGAAGAACTTCTCTACAGCCTGCTGGATAGCAGGGATACGGGTTGAACCACCTACGAGGATTACTTCGTCGATATCACCGGTGCTGAGTCCGGCAGCCTGCAAAGCTTCACGGCAAGGTGCGATGGTCTTCTGCACGAGATCGTCGATGAGTTGTTCGAACTTAGCGCGAGTGAGGGTTTTAACCAAGTGTTGTGGTACACCATTGACCGGCATGATGTATGGGAGGTTGATCTCCGAAGATGTGGTGTTGGAAAGCTCAATTTTGGCTTTCTCTGCCGCCTCTTTGAGTCGCTGCATGGCCATAGGGTCTGCGCTGAGGTCTGCGCCGCCGTTCTCGTTCTTGAACTCTTGTACGAGCCAGTCGATGATACGATGGTCAAAGTCATCGCCGCCGAGGTGTGTGTCACCAGCGGTTGATTTTACTTCGAAAACACCGTCGCCAAGTTCCAGCACGGATACATCGTGAGTACCACCACCGCAGTCAAATACCACAATCTTCATATCCTTATTAGCCTTGTCAAGACCATATGCCAATGCAGCTGCGGTAGGCTCATTGACGATACGACGCACTTTGAGACCGGCAATTTCACCTGCCTCCTTGGTTGCCTGACGTTGGCTATCGTTAAAGTAAGCAGGAACAGTGATGACGGCCTCGGTAACCTCTTGACCCAGATAGTCCTCAGCAGTCTTCTTCATTTTCTGAAGGATAATAGCCGAGATTTCCTGTGGGGTATAGAGACGTCCGTCGATGTCCACGCGTGGGGTGTTGTTGTCACCTTTGACCACTTTGTATGGTACGCGAGCTATCTCGCCGCTTAGACGGTCGTAAGACTCGCCCATGAATCGCTTGATCGAATAAACAGTCTTGGTTGGGTTGGTGATAGCTTGACGCTTAGCAGGGTCGCACACTTTGCGCTCGCCGCCATCGACAAAGCCGATGACCGAAGGAGTGGTGCGCTTGCCTTCTGAGTTGGTGATTACGATAGGCTCGTTGCCTTCCATTACAGAGACGCAGGAATTGGTGGTTCCCAGGTCGATACCAATAATTTTGCTCATAGTTGTATGTTTTTTTAGTTATTAATCGTGTTGATTTGTTTTGTCTACCGGCGAGAGTTGTTCGCTTCAATCGGTGACACCTTATATAAATAATAAAATAGAGGTGCCTACCGTCGTTGGTAGACACCCCTAATAGACAAATCGCGTGCCAAAGAGTTAAAAGAGTGCTGCATATGCCAAAATGGCAGACTGCAGCAATGGCATGTGCCAAAAAGGACAAATTAGTAGCAGATTCCCTGCTCAAGCATGGCATTAGCCACCTTGATGAATCCAGCGATGTTGGCACCTTTGACGTAGTTGATATAACCATCTTCCTCGGTACCATACTTGAGACAAGCATCGTGTATATCACTCATGATGCGATGCAGGTGCTCATCCACCTCCTCTTTTGTCCACGACTGACGGATGCTGTTTTGAGTCATCTCGAGACCTGATGTTGCTACGCCTCCTGCGTTGCTGGCCTTACCCGGTGAGTAGAGGATCTTTGCAGCTTGGAAAAGTGCAATAGCCTCAGGTGTGGTAGGCATGTTGGCACCCTCGGTAACGCAGTAGCATCCGTTGGCGAGAAGTTTCTTTGCATCCTCAGCATCCAATTCGTTCTGGGTGGCGCAAGGCATGGCGATATCACACTTGATTGACCATGGACGTTCGTTCTCGAAATATCGAGCAGTTGGATATTTGTCTGCATACTCTTTGATGCGACCACGCAGACCATTCTTCAGATAGAGCACATAGTTGAGTTTCTCCTCATCGAGACCATCCGGATCGTAAACGAAACCATTGGAGTCGGAAAGGGTAACAACTTTTGCCCCCAAACGCATTGCTTTTTGTGCTGCATATTGTGCCACATTTCCGGAACCGGAGATACAAACGGTAGCGCCTTCGAATGATTTGCCGCGAGTAGCGAGCATCTGCTGTGCGAAATAGCACGCACCATAGCCCGTAGCTTCCGGACGCAGTAGTGAACCACCCCATGTGAGGCCCTTGCCGGTAAGGGTGCCGGTCCACTCGTCGCGCAGACGCTTGTATTGGCCGAACATGAAACCGATTTCGCGACCGCCTACGCCGATATCACCTGCAGGAACGTCACGATCTTGACCGATGTGCTTCTGCAGTTCGGTCATGAATGATTGGCAGAAACGCATAACTTCTGCATCTGATTTTCCTCTTGGTGAGAAGTCTGAGCCGCCTTTACCACCGCCCATAGGCAGAGTTGTGAGCGCGTTCTTGAACGTCTGCTCGAAAGCGAGGAACTTCATCACCGACAAGGTAACGCTGGAGTGGAAGCGAATGCCGCCCTTGTAGGGGCCAATCGCAGAGTTCATCTGTACGCGGAAACCGCGGTTGATTTGCACTTCGCCACGGTCATCAACCCATGGTACACGAAACATGATAACGCGCTCCGGTTCCACCATTCGCTCCATAATCTTGGCATCCAGCAGAGCTGGGTAGTCCATGATGTAAGGTGCAACACTCTCAAGCACTTCGCGAACTGCCTGATGAAACTCTTTTTCGCCCGGGTTTTTCTGCTCGAGCTGGGCCATAAAGCCCTCAACATACTCTTTTGTTGACATATAAGGAAGAATTTTTAATAGATAACCAATACCGAATAGTGCCGCTATGCACATTTGTAATCCCCTTAATCAAAACACGGTACAAAGGTACAAAAAAAATGTGAGATACGCAATAAATATCAGCAAAAAAATGTGTGCAAACGTTTTCTTTGTGCTTTTTTGTGGCTCATTTTCTCCAAAGTGCGGGTGAGAAGAGCAGTAGTACGGTGAAAATTTCGAGACGCCCTACTACCATGACAAATGTCGCCCACCACTTGGCAATGATAGGAAAATCGGCGTATGACCCCGATGGACCATAGTTCCCAATGGATATACCGACGTTGTTGATTGCAGAGAAGGCTGTACCAATCGCTTCATCAAAAGGGAGACCAGCTGCGCTGAAAATGAGCATGCTGATGACAGTTATGAAGAGGTAAAAGAAGGTGAATGCCATGATGTTGTTGATGGTCTGTTGCTCTACCGGTTTACCATTGAGTTTGGCCGGTATGATTGCGTTGGGGTGTATTCGTCGCTGACATTCGGCCAGACCATTTTTGAACAAAAGGATGATGCGCACCTGCTTAAATCCGCCTGCGGTGGAACCGGCACATCCGCCCAGCAGCATGAGGAAGAAAACGAGTCCCCACCACATTTTGGGCCATGTCATGTAGTCCGAAGCGGCAAAGCCGGTACTGGTGACTGCGCTGGTGACCATGAAGAATGCTTTGCGCAGGGCTCGTTCGCCATGCATCAGGTAGTCGTGCGAGTTGTGCAGCGCGGTGTCGGGTTCGACAAAACCATAGTGAACGAAAAGTCCCATGGCCAGGATGAATGTGAAGATGAGCGTGGCGATAATATACCATCGGGTTTCCTCGTCCCGCCATAGGCGAAGTGGTTTGCCTCGGAAGATGAAAATGAGGAGCGTGAAATTGATACCGGATAAGAGCATGAAGACCGCGATAATCCATTGGATAGCAGGGCTATACTCCATGATTGAGAGGTTCTGAGTGGAAAAACCACCCGTGGCAATGGTGGCCATAGAGTGGCATACCGAGTCAAAACTGTCCATGCCACAGAAATATAATAGTGCGAATTCGGAGAGCGTGAGGGCAATGTACATGCCCCACATTCCTTTGGCCGTGCCAGAGATACGTGGCCCCAGTTTCTCGTAGCTGACTCCCGTCACTTCTGCTGCATATAACTGCATGCCACCGAGGCCGAACATCGGTAATACGGCTATACTTAGCACGATGATGCCCATGCCACCCAACCATTGCATCAGGCTGCGCCAGAACAAAATACCATGTGTTTGCGCCTCTACATCGCTATAGACCGTGCCTCCAAAAGTGGAAAAACCTGCCATCGATTCGAAATACGAGTCGGTGAAATTGAGGCTGCCGCTCAGGTAGAAAGGTAATGCGCCAAAGATGGCGAAGACAAACCATATCAAGCCTACGATGAGGTATCCCTCGCGCTCGCCAACGCGCTTGGAGGCATGGCGACCGGCGTGCAGGCATATGCAGCTGACGATGAAGGTTACCAGAGTGGAAGTGATGAAAGCACCGGTATCACACTCGTTGTAAAAATAACTCACCAACGTAGGCACGACCATAAACAGTGCTAATATTTGTAGGAGTGCACCGAGGGTTTGAACGACTATTTTCCAGTTGAAGGTACGTGTCATGAAAAGAAACTATTTGAAGAACTTCTCCATTTTCTGAATGACCTGACTCTTGCAGAACACCACGACGCGGTCATCTTTGACAATCTGTGTGTCACCATTGACGAGTATCCCGACTCCGGCACGAATGAGGGCGCCGATATTGGCATCTTCAGGGAGGTGCAAATCTTTTACTTTGTGACGTGTGACAGCCGAACCATTGGCTGCGATGAATTCAACGAGTTGGGCATCCGCCGCGGTGATATTGAGGACGTTGAGCACGGCCTGATCCAGAAGCATCTGGTAGATATATGAAGCCGTGATGGTTTTTTTGTTGAGCACGGTGCCGATATCAAGACCTTCTGCCATAGGTACGTAGTCGAGGTTCTCCACCTCTGCGATGGTTTTGCGAACGCCAAATTGCTTGGCAGCAAGGCAGGCAAAGATGTTGGTCTCGGCGTTATCGGTAAGCGCAACAAATGCGTCGGCGTCTTCGATGCCCTCTTCGCGAAGGAAATCCATATCGGAGGCATTGCCACAGATAATCATGGCATTGGTGACTTTTTCTGCCAGGCGGTTGCAGAGGTCACGGTCCGGTTCTATCCACTTGATGTGCATATCTGCGGGCATGGATTGGATGGCCTTTTGTGCGATGCGGGTACCACCATAGACAATAACATTACGAATCTCGTGCTTGTTTTTACCGGCTTGTTCCAAAAGCAGGTTTCGGTGCTTCTGCTTACAGACGATGAAAAGCAGGTCGCTTGGCTCAACCTGATCGTCACCTCGTGGAATGAACGTGTTGTTCTGACGTTTGATAGCGACGATACGGTATTTGCCATGGCTGAAGTAGCCGCTCATAAACTTGCGGTTGAGCATGTCAGCGTTTTGACGCACCTTGACGACGCATAGTTCAAGGTCTCCACCGGATAATTGCTGATTGTAGCGCATCCAGTTGGTGTGTAGCGAGTCGGTTATCTCTTTTGCCGCAAGCACCTCGGGGTAGATGAGGTGGTTTAGACCCAATTCCTCGAAAAAAGCTTTGTTCTCGGGCAACATGTACTCGTAGTTATCTATTCGTGCAAGTGTGCGCTTGGCTCCGAGTCGGTTGGCGATGAGACAAGCATTGATGTTGACGCTCTCTTGGGGAGTGACGGCGATAAAGAGGTCCACGCCCGCTACGCCGATATCGCGAAGGTCATGCAGCGAAGTGGCTGAACCGACGCGGGTCAGCAGGTCGTAGTTGGTGTCCAATAGTCCCAAACGCTCACGGTCGTCATCCATTAGCGTGATTTCCATGTTCTCGCGACTCAGCAACTTGGCCAGGTGGCATCCGACAGAACCTGCTCCGGCGATAATGATTCTCATATTTCAGACTCTATTTAGGGCTTATTCAAGCCGTCGTTAGTTGATAAATGAAGTGAAAGTACGACGTAAACTCTCGGGGTCTAGATCCAGCATTTGGTATAGTTCATCGGGCTTTCCATGTTCTACAAACTGATCGTGTACGCCTAAGCGGGTGACGCGACAAGTGTAGTGATGGTCGGCGAAGTACTCAAGTACTGCACTCCCCAATCCTCCGTCTGTCATGCCGTCTTCTATGGTGATGACATGCTGGAAATGTGTGCCTACGTGGTCGAGGGTGTCGTGGCAGATAGGCTTGAGCCAGCGCATATCGTAATGTGCCACGGCAGCCTGCTGCTGTTCGGTGAGTCCCTGAATGGCCTCAATCACATGGTTACCGATTGCTCCTATGGAGAGGATGGCTATCTGATTTCCGTCGTGAAGCAGTTGTGCCTTGCCGACGGGTAAAGTGGCGCTTCCTTCGGGGGCCGTGGCAGCAATGCCGCGTGGATAACGGATAGCCACAGGACCTTTCATCCGAATGGCCTGACGCATCATGTGCCGCAGTTCGTCATCGTTGATCGGAGCGGCTATTTGCATGTTAGGAATAGGACGCAACATGGCTAAATCAAGCAAACCATGGTGGGTGGCACCATCTTGGCCTACGATGCCGGCACGATCGATGCAGAACAGTACGTGCAGGTTCATTAGCGCAACATCATGTATGATCTCGTCATATGCGCGCTGAAGGAAACTGGAGTAGATATTGCAGACAGGCATCTTGCCCTCCTTGGCGAGCCCGGCCGAGAAGGTAACGGCGTGCTCCTCGGCAATGCCGACATCATACACGCGCTGGGGCATCTGTCGTTGCATGATGTTCATCGAGCAACCTGTAGGCATGGCCGGCGTGATACCTATGATGTTTGGGTCATCCTGCGCCAGACGCAGCAGTTCGTTGCCAAACACCTCTTGCCATAATTCGGGCTGCGGGATGAGTTCACCGTTCTGATCATATTGTGGTTCGGGCTTCAGGCGTTCGCCTGTCTCGGGATTAAACTTGCCCGGAGCATGCCAGATGGTTTGATTCTGTTCAGCTGGTGCGTACCCTTTACCTTTCTGGGTAATGAGGTGCAGCACTTTGGGACCCTTGTAGTCCTTAATCTCGTTGAGAATCTTGACCAACGTGATGACATCATGTCCATCGGCCGGCCCGAAATAGCGTATGTTCAGACCCGAGAAGATGTTGGGTTGATGGTTACTGAGGATGGACTTGATGTTGTTGTTGAATCGCTGCACTTTTTGCTTGCGGCTATCGGTCATCCATCCCAGACGTTGCAAGGCAAGATAGACCTTGTAGCGCCACTGGTTGTAGCGTTTGCCGGTGGTGATATCTACGAGGTATTGCGTCATGCCACCGCGAATAGGATCGATGGCCATGTTGTTGTCGTTGAGGACGATGAGGAGATTGCTTCGCGTCATGGAGGCATTGTTGAGGCCTTCGTACGCGAGACCACCGGTCAGTGCACCATCACCGATGATGGCTGCTACGCGCTTCTCGGGCGAGGCAATGGCCATGCCGAGGGCTGCAGATATACTATTACTGGCGTGACCTGCGATGAATGCATCATATTCGCTCTCTGCAGGATTGGTGAAAGGTGAGATTCCCTTGAACTGGCGATTAGTATAAAAACGGTCGCGTCGGCCGGTCAGGATTTTGTGAGCATAAGCCTGATGGCCCACATCCCACACCAGCTTATCTTCAGGGGTGTCCATTACGTAGTGAAGCGCCACGGTGAGTTCTATGGCACCCAACGATGAGGCTAAGTGACCGGGGTTCTTGCTCAGCGATTGGACAATGAAATCGCGCAACTCTGCGCATACGACAGGTAACTCGTTGACCTGCAATTGACGCAAATCGGCTGGCGAATCGATATGAGAAATGTACTTGTATTCCATAATAAATCGCGCAAAGTTACGCTTTTTTTGTGAATTGACCAAAAAAAGAACGAAAAAAAAGATAAAAACATGTCTTTATTTTTGTAAATAAAATAAAAATACTACCTTTGTATTCAGTTTTAGTGTTTTTTTTATCTCTCCCTCAGCATTATGGGTAGCGTAAATAAGGTAATATTGATAGGGAATGTGGGTACAGACCCCGAAGTGAAATACCTGGATCGAGGCATAGCATTGGCCACGTTCAGGATGTGTACGAGTGAACCCGGCTACACGCAGCCAAATGGTACGGAAGTGCCCGAGCGCGTGGAGTGGCATAGCATTGTACTGTGGCGAAATCAGGCTGAATGGGCCGAGCAGTTCCTCAGAAAAGGCATGAAAATATACGTGGAAGGAAAGTTGCAAACACGTCGTTGGGAACATGATGGCGTGGCTCGTCAGAAGACTGAGATTGTGGGTGAGAATATTCAAGTCCTGTATCGCCCCGATCCAGCAGTATCCCAGCATGCTTCCACTGAATCAGCCTCCAGTACTGCAGCAGAAGGTGCTTCAGAGCTTCCTGATTTTATAACCGGCAAGTCGACTAGTATATTCTAAGACTACAATCCGGGATTGTGATCTGTGTTTGTAAGTTGTGCTGTTTGTTCGCAGGAATGAAACAGCCGCTGGTAAATATATATACCCCCATACGCGAGAGTATGAGGGTATATATTATAGTATGCCAATCGTGCTGTCTATCTGTCTACTGTCTGTCCGTCAGGTCCAAAATCATACAAAAATGTGGTGCACAAAAGATGGCAGTTGCCAATCAGGGGGGCTGACAGGCTATTTCTTTTTCTTCTTTTTTGCAGACGTTTTGTCGTTTTTACCGATGAGTTGCCAGCTGTGGAGGAGTTGAAACTCGGGAAAGTCGCAAGTGAGCAGACCGCGTGACATTAGTTTGACATCATGTTTAATCTGCTCGGCATCCACCTGATCTTTGTTCCAAAGTAAATAGGTGTATTTCAATCGATTGGCGATGATGTTGGTTAGTGCGTGCCGCTTTTGAATATCCTCTTCGCAGCATGCTTGATTCACCATGGCCTGAATGACCTTGCCATAGTGTCGGAAAGGGAAACTCGGATTGCTGTACTGCAGATGGCAGGGTACCAATTTGAGGTCTTCCGACTCGGGAATGCCATAAGGAAAATCGATGTCCAACTGAAAATCTGACATCATGGCCAGATGGTCATAGAACGTGTGTTGCTTCTCGGGGTTGTCGAGTTCGGGATGCAGGAGGGCCATGGTACGAATGATGGCGGCCGCACAGCGATTGCGATCCATTCTGTCGGGCAACTGCATACAATGCTCGACCATGCGTTGCACGTTGCGCCCATATTCGGGCATTATCAGTCGTTCGTTAGTCATCTCAATTCTTTTTGATGAGGTAAATCATCGTAGGGTAGTGGTCGGAGTAGCCGTCCTGCCAAACGCCGCCCTTGTGTGTACGCAAGGGTGTGCCTTTCTCTTTCCCTTCGGGCGTTGTGAGGAATTCCTTGTTGAAAATCTGTGGTTTCCAATAGGTCCATTTGTCGGTTGTGAGTTCCTGATTGAGCAGGGGCTCGGTGATCATGATTTGGTCGAAAAGGTTCCAACTGCCGTTGTATGCGAGTGAACCGACACCCTTGTCAAGGCGCTGCCACATGGTGTTGAAAATGCCCATTTTCTCTACGTCTTCACGACGCTTTTTCGCATTCAGGACTTCTGCACATGAGTGGTTGAAAGGATCATCGTTGAGGTCACCCATGACGATGACTTTGGACATGGGATCTCTGAGGTAAAGCGAATCAACGATATGCTTTGTGAGCATGGCTGCGGTGTCGCGCGTGGCACGGCTCGACTCTTCGCCACCATATCGTGACGGCCAGTGGCAAACGATGATATGGATTTTGTCGCGTACGATGCCGCCCTTTTCATCCATGAGATAACCGCTGACGAGCAGTTGCAAACGGCTGTTCACTTTACCACCATCGGCATAGTGAGCATTCAGTGTGTAACCTTTGGGTTGTCCTACGGGTTTGAAGAGACGTGGATTGTAGAGAAAACCTACGTCCACACCGCGTCGGTCCGGTCCCTCCAGAAGGATAGGTTGCAGGTTACGGTCGGCCAATTCTGGTTGCTTGACGAGGTCTTCGAGGCAACGAATATTCTCCACCTCAGCAACACCTATACATGCTGCGCCGAGACTGGTTTCGTCGAGGCCCAGTTGTGAGACGGCATATGCCATACGATGCAATTTGTGCTCGTATTTTACCGGTGTCCAGTGCATGCCGCCGTCCGGCAGGTATTCGTAGTCGTTCTTATCCACACCATTGACGACATCGTGGATGGTGTCAAAGAGGTTCTCGAGGTTGTAGAACGCGATACAGCGTACCAATTGGCCGTTGTCTTGAGCCAAAAGATTGGTTGCCGCCATCGTAAAGATGACCAAACTAACAAGAAATTTACGCATAAGATAACTATTGTTTCTCCAACGGATTAGTGCAGTTTTTCCACTGCTTCTTTTATTCTTCGGAACGCTTCTGTAAGTGTCTCTTCACTGGCGGCATACGAGAATCGAATGCACTCAGGCATGAGGAAGGCATCTCCGGAAACGGCTGCTACGTGTGCTTCGTCGAGAAGATAACCTGCAAAGTCGTTGCAGTCCTTGATTACGTCGCCATGGGCTGTTTTCTTGCCGAATAGGGCATCTACTTTAGGGAAGAGATAGAAGGCTCCATCGGGTACATTTACTTCAAAACCAGGTATTTCGCGCGCCATACGAACCACCAAATCGCGGCGTTTTTCAAAGGCTTGACGCATCGTTTCAACGCATGTTTGTTCACCCAGGTATGCGGCTTCTGCGGCTTTCATTGCCACGGTACATGTGCAACTGGTGTATTGGCTTTGCAGTTTCTGACATGCTTTGACGACCCATGTCTCTGCGGCCATCCATCCGATACGCCAACCGGTCATGGCGTATGCTTTGCTGACACCATTGAGCAGAACGACCTGCTGCTTGACTTCGGCAAACTCAGCGATGGAACTGTGCTTTCCTACATAGTTGATATGCTCATAAATCTCGTCAGAGAGGATGAGTACATCGGGGTGCTTGGCCAATACCTGTGCTAGAGTGGCCAGTTCTTCGCGGCTGTACACAGCGCCGGATGGATTGGATGGCGAGCACAAAATCAGTCCGCGGGTCTTTGGAGTGATGGCCTGCTCCAATTGCTCTGCCGTCATCTTGAAATCCGTTTCAAAACTGGTTTTGACAATTACGGCCTTGGCTTCTGCCAATTTCACCATCTCGGTATAACTAACCCAACATGGGGTAGGGATAATGATCTCGTCACCGGGGTTAAAAAGGGCGAGAATGGCGTTGCAGATTGCCTGCTTGCCGCCTGTGGAAACGATAATCTGCTCTGGCGCATAGTCGAGGTGATTCTCGTTCTTCAATTTCTCACTGATGGCCTTGCGCAAGGTGGGGAAACCGGGCACGGGACCATAGGTGGTGAAATTGTCATCAATGGCTTTTTTTGCCGCCTCTTTGATGTGATCAGGCGTATGGAAATCGGGCTCGCCTAGTGAAAGGGAGATGACATCAATACCTTGTGCTTTCAGTTCTGCAGCACGAGCTGCCATCGCCAATGTCGGCGAGGCATCTAAACTTTGAATTCTATTGGATGGTGTGTTCATAATCGTTTCTTGTGGTGGCAGTATGCCTTGTGTTTCGTATTTGGGTGCAAAGATACGTATTTTTTTTCAATTGACCAAATATATTTGGTTATTTGCCGAAATTAGCTATGCGCTTGGCTACATTTTCTTGCAGATTGCGGTAGAAAAACTGGTAGTCGTAGATATGAAACTCGCCATCTTGAAATCCCGCCAGTCTGGCCGGATAGTCGCTGATGCTGACGCCCGGCACTTTGATGGCGCCACGTCGGCTGTCGATATACGCGCCGCAAAACGCATTTTCTTCGCGCGTTATTTCGCCTTCATAGTTGGTGAAGCAAGCTCCGTGGTTGAGTTCCGCATCGGCCATGATGGTGTCGGTTGTCCACGAGAGTGGATTGATGCTGTAGGTCCATGTCTCATGGGGAATGATGACGTGACTGCCTTGTATCTCGGGAGCTTCGGACGAGATGAGCACGATGGCTCCCGTGCCGGTCTCGTCGGTGGCAGGGTGTAGCCATGGACATGCCTGCACCTCGTCGGTGGTCAGATACCAGCCGATGGCATAGCATGCCACCAGTTGCTGTTGCAGGTGACGACCCAACTCCGGATCTTTGAGAAGTCGAAGGCAGTGGTCTGCACCCTGTGAGAAACCCGCCAGGATAATCGGCCGACCCTGATTCCAATGCTCCAGGTAGTACAGCATCGATTGCTTGACATCATCATAGGCGATGAGAAGCAGCGAGTCTCGGCAGGCCGCATCTTGCATGTAGCCATACATGCCTATCTGTCGGTAATAAGGTGCAAAAAAACGGCTGTTGGCATCGTAGATGCCTTTCTCCATATTGGTGGCTCCCTTCAGTTTGTAGCGAGATACGGAGTCTTGGAGGTCGAAGAGTGGGGCTTCGGCGCTTCCATCCACCACTGTCGGTGCGATGAAAAAGACATCGGTTGCACAGGGGGACATGGTGTCCGCATACATCCACATGGATGCCGACTCATAGAGATTGGATTGTACAGAAGGTTTACATGCTGCTAAGGCGAAAATAGCCGCCAATAGCATTAGGTGGAAAGGGCGTTTCATGCGATGTGTATTTGTTCTAAAATTAGTCACAGAGCGAGAACAGGTCTCCTCGAGGGTTGAGCAGTAGTACGGGGTGGCATGCATGCATGATGACATACCGTTCGGCAGGACCGAAGATGAGGTCATCCAACCCATATTCGCGCGATGCCGTGATGGCAATCAGGTCGGCCTGATAGGTCTGTTCCGCCTCGCTCAATTCGCGGTGTAACGACTGGCTGTTGTGCTTGGCCGGCATGATGGTGCATATGTCATCTGCTCCCGTCTGACGCTGGATAAACTGCTGAATCTTAGTGGTGTTATTGGCCGCACGATGTCCATAATCGTTGGCTTGCAATAGGAAGATATGGCTGTCGGTATAGCGGTGAAAATGAGTAAGAATCTCGGCTTTGTGCACTTCTTCTTCCAGCATGGTAACGGGGGCCAGGATGCGCTGGCATAGGGACAGCCTCATCACAGGTGTGAGGAATATATAGGGAATGCGCAACTCGCGAGAGGCGTTGAGAAAGCCCTGTACATCGTGCCGACGGTGCTCACACGAGATGACGATGATGTCGATAGACTCATCTTGCAACCATTGGGAGAAACCATCTGATGTGCGCAGTTGCAGCAACTCATCTCCCGTGACTGCAACGTACTCTTTCCCCATGGCCTGCGACAGGTGCTCGGCCCATGTCTGATGGTTGATATCCTCGATGTCCTGTATGTGCAGTATCTTCATTATTCCAGTCTTTGGGTGAAGTAAAGCAACGAATCGTTATCTTGACGAATGATGTGTTGTAAGTCGCTGAGAATCAGCTCTGGATGTACGACGCCTGATTCCCAGAAATCGTTGGCATATGCTCCGTTGCTTCGGCGAGAGAACGAATAAACACGCCCCGTCTGATAGGCCTTAAACCACGTGTGTTTCTCGTCCAGTTGTGCCAGTTCGTCCAACGTATGGCCGGGAGCACCTACCCATATGTCTGCGTCACGGAAATCGATCAACGCCTGCTCAAATGAGAGGGGTATGGACTCCGAAGAAGTGTTCTTTGAATAGGCATATTGGGCACCGGCGTCGCGAAACAGACGTGCCATGTAGGTGTCGCCTCCGGGTACGTACCAGGTACCTTGCCAGCAGTTGCCGCTCAGAATGCTGGGTTGGGCATCGCTCTGACTCTGCGCCACAAGTGACTCGTAGGCGTTGCGTACATGAGAAAAAATGCTGTCGGCCTCGCGCAGATGGCCCGTCACGGCGCCCATCATGCGAATCCATTCGGCACGAGCCAGCGGGTGACGCTCTGTCCACTCGTTGTTGTAGATGATGCTGATGCCCATCTGTTGCAGCAGGTCGATGCTTTTGTCATCCGCCGTGTAGGACAGGATGAGTGCGTCGGCACCACATGCGATGATGCGTTCGGCATCCAGGTTCAGACTGCTGCCCAGGTCGTGTGCCGACACCTTATTATATATATATAGGGGATCGCACACACCTGCCACAGGCATCGAGTCGGTCAGCGCTGCCAAAAAACCGATATGTGTGGCGGAAGTGGTGGCCAAGCGCTGATAGGGTTTGTCGTTGGGTATGAAATATTCGCCCTGTATCTGTTCTCTGTTTTGTGGGGAAAAGATGACGAGGCGCACACCATCGTTCTCTTGCGCTATGGCAAAACCTTCGGCATAGGCATTGGTAGATGGGGTGGTGTCAAACGTTTTCTTGGACTGGCATGCGCAGAAACAGAGGCTCAGCAGTCCGATAAGCAGTAGTCTATAGTTCATCTTTCAGGTTGGTATTAATTTCTTCGATGTATTGTAGCACCTCTTCTGCACCGGTACCATCTTCGGCCGAGGTGACAAAGATGGGGGGCAATTCTTCCCATGTCTCCATGAGTACCTGCTTATAGGCATTCACGTTCATTTTTATACGTCCGCTACCCAATTTGTCTGCCTTGGTAAAAATGATAGCAAATGGCACTTCGTTTTCTCCGCACCATTCCATGAACTCCAGATCTATTTTCTGTGGCTCATGGCGCGAATCTACGAGGACAAAGAGCGAAATCAGTTGTGGACGATACAGGCAATAGCGTTCGATCATTGTTTTCAACGCGTCACGCTGTACCATGCCTGCTCGTGCGTAACCATAACCCGGCAGATCGACCAGATGCCATTGTTCGGACACATTTTTCGGACTGTGGCCGGACTGACTGGTAATCAAAAAACTGTTGATGGTGAGAGTCTTGCCCGGTTTTTGAGAAGTCTTGGCCAATCCGGCATGATGGGTGAGCATATTGATGAGCGAGGATTTCCCCACGTTACTGCGGCCAATGAAGGCGTACTCGGGTAACTGATGTTGTGGACATTTCTCTACATCTGCTGACGATATGATGTACTCTGACTTGGTGATTTGCATTTCTTTCTGTTTTTTGTATGCAAAGGTACTGCTTTTTTCTTAATCAGCCAAATTTTTAGGGAAAAAGAGGCCCTTTTGGTAGCCTAAAAGTAACAAAATCGTGATAAAATGCGTTTTTTTTGCATTTTTCTCGTCAAATATTTGGTCATGTCAAAAAAAAGCAGTAATTTTGCACCCGCTTTCGCAAAGAAAGGGCGTTTAGCTCAGCTGGTTTAGAGCATCTGCCTTACAAGCAGAGGGTCT
>JAKSNQ010000019.1 GCA_024399615.1 Paludibacteraceae bacterium
CAATTAACAATTAACATGCGTTGGAATTGGGGCTATTAACAATTAACAATTGACGGGCAGAGCCCTAATTTTACAATTAATGGTTGGAGGGTGGTGGTTGTTTGGGAAAGTTGTTAAAAACGATAACCGACAGCGGCGGAGAAGAAACGGTCAAAGAAATGGCCAAAAGCGGGCCGCAACATGATCCCCAATTCGGCCGATCCGAACCAATGGTCCCTGCCGACACTCAGTCCGAGGGCCGTCACCTGAAAGGCCGGCGAATGCAGGACGTTGATTACCCGTCCGTCCTCCATGCTCAGCATGATAGCGTAACCGGCCCCACCGCCCGAATAGAGGTTCACCCAATCACGATGGAGGTAGGTAAAACGCAAGGTGGGCACCACGCTCATCATCAGATTGGAAGAATGGAGTTGTCCAAACGTGTCGCCATAGCCGTTGCGTCGTTCATATAGCGCCGTCGTTCCCAGGAAATCGGTCTGTGCCCCCAGCCCCAACCAAGGCAAAATGCGGTACTGGTAGTCGAGGTAGAAATGCGGCAGCGTATGCGAGTGAAGCAGATGGTCAAACTTCTGATTCAGCATCTGGTTCGCCTCCGGAACCGACGTGCCCAACGGAGGAAACATATTATTTTCCGTCACGTGTTCGTGTTCATAATGCCTGCCAAAAGCGCCTATGACAAAACTCTCACCGAGTCCAAAGCTCAGTTCGTGAGGATGTGCGGCACGCGACTCTTTCGTCTCGGCCAGCGCCAATATTGGCACCATCGCCAATGCCATCAGGATATGGAATATGTGTTTCATAATCGTGTGTTATAGTTCGTTAGTACCTGCCTTTGTATGCTCCGGCCAGATGCACCTCGTGCATATCGATGCCGTAGTGAAAGAAAGCGGAAGAAGCCCAGCCTACCTTCAGATTGCCGGTCACACAGATGGTGTCACCCAAATAAAAATCCTGCAGCATGGGTTCGTCCAGCCGCACTTCTCGGCCTCGCAGCAACTGGTAATCGTTAGCAGTTGCGTGTAGTCCCACATGAACAGATGTCGGGTCCTGCTTTATGATCAACACTCCTTTCACGGTGAGCGTATTATCCTCAGGCGGCACCAGCGGATTGGAAGGAGGAGCGACGGTATCGGGTGCCACTTTCGACCAGTCAAACGAGTAAGCGCCGTGGTATTTATCATTATCAGCAGGAAAGTCCTTCATGCTGCAACCGGTCAGCAAGGCCAGCAGAAGGAGAAATATGACAGAATAATTTTTTTTCATATTTGGTTGTATGTTTTATGATGAATCGAGATTTTTCAAACAGAGGTGTCAGTTCGGATTGCTGGCCCTTTTTCTCAGCCAGTCATCCAGTTGCTCATTTTCGGAGAGTCCGAGGTGCTCCTTGATGCGCAGTCGTCGCGACCAGACGGTGCGTTTAGCCTGATTGAGCAAGAGACAAATATCGCTGATATCCATCTCGAGGAGAATGAGAGCGATCACCTGTTGGTCAACAGCGGTGAGGGCCGGATGTTCCTCTTTGAGCTGGTCCAGCAGTCCTTCGTATGCTTCGTTGAACTCTTTCTTAAAGGTCATCCATTGCTCCTCAGTCTGGAAGATATTTGTTTCGATGAACGCTTTCGCCCATTCCGGCAATTCGCCCTCATCCTTATGGTGTATCGTGCTGGCTTGCAGGCTCTTGCTCAACTCCACTCGCTGCATCAGCACGTTGCGAATACGCTGCTGCCGCAATGCCAGTTCGTTTTTGAGTCGGTTGATTTCCGCCTCGGCCGCCATTTTTTCGATCTGTCGCTGTATGCGTCGCTTGGAGGCAAGAATGACAGACGTGATGAGTATGGCCGAGAGCACTATCAGCATGATGGCAATGACGATAGCCAGTGTGGCATAGAGCCGCTGCTGCTGTATCTCCAGACGCAGGTTCTTCTCTCGCTCGGCAGCGTTGTCGAAACGTTGTGCGATGGCGAATGAGCGTACCCGACCGTCGGCCTCGAGTTGAGCAGAGAGGTTCTCGTACAAACTATGTATCTGCTCAAAAGCCTCATGGTCGTGCCCCGTCTGATGGAGATAGAGTCCGCGCAGATAGGTCCGTTTCTCCTGACTCCATTTTCGGCTGGTCTCGTCGGTTCCGAGCAATCGCAGGTAATGCTCTGCCATTTGGTAGTTCCCCTGCCGTAGCGCCACACGTGCCACATCCTGAGCGAAACGACGTTGCCCCAGACTGTCGCACAAGTATCGGCTAATTTCCAATCGCTCGGGCGACTGCGGTTCCAGCCGACTCAACATGGCATAGCGTATGTCGAGACGCGTCATCGTATCCAGCGACTCGGCCAAACGGAGTGCTTCGTCAAAGAAATGCCGCTGCTCGACGGTGTCGGTAGTCATACGTGCCAATTCGCGATAAACAGATGCCAAGTAGAGCGGTTGGGCATTCTCCTCGAGGTAAGGTAATGCCAAACGATAGTAGTGCAACGCCACCTCATAGAGCATCTCGTTCTCGGAGATACGCCCCATCTTGTAGTAGGTCATGCCCGGATAGAAAGGGGGTACCTCCTTGGCACTCAGCAGCAACTGTTCGGCCTTTTTCAGCACCTGCATTGCGGCCTCGTCTTCACCTACTATATTTTTACCCGCACCTGATATATATAAGGCCATGCCGGCCTCACGAGCGTGTCCTTCTGCCTCCAGCACTTGTGCCAACGAATCGATATCCGGTGCGACGGGCAGGCAACGATGGGCACGCAGATAGGCGTGTACGGAATCGACCTGCTCGATCTGACGAGCCAGTTCGCGATGCGCAACCGAGCCCGAGCATCCGGCCAGCACCAGCGACACAAGTATGTACCATAATTTTTGTTTCATAAGTCATCTGCCCCTATGCGGGATTTGTTTCAAATGCGACTGCAAAATTACTGCTTTTTTTTGACATACGCAAATTTTTGACTTATGCAGCACAAAAAATCGTGTACTGATATTCAGCAAGTTACGATTATTAGAATGTCAAAAACTTATGCAGCAGCAAAAAAAGACATTTTTGCGACCCGTTTTTAACGAAATCACAATGGTCAGATAGAAAAAACGCAGCCATCCTGTGTGTAGGATGACTGCGTCGATGGATAGATAACCGAAAGAGCTTATCAGCAAGCCTTCATCTGCTCGGCTACAATGTCGTTGATCATCTGAGCGAACGCTTCGATGGTCATCTGACCTTTTTCCTCAGCGCCCTGTTGACGAACAGAAACGAGCCCTTGCTCTGCCTCTTTCTCTCCAACGATAAGCATGTATGGTATATGCTTCATCTCGTTGTCACGAATCTTACGTCCAATCTTCTCGTTGCGGTTATCAACGATAGCACGTACTCCGGCTTGTGCCAGAATCTCCTGTACCTTGTCAGCATAGTCGTTCGATTTTTCTGAGATAGGCAGCACAGCAACCTGATCAGGCGTGAGCCAGAGAGGGAAACGACCGGCGGTATGCTCGATGAGCACGGCGCAGAAACGCTCCATCGAACCGAATGGTGCACGGTGGATCATGACGGGACGGCGCTTGCTGTTATCCTCAGCCACATATTCCAATTGGAAACGTTGTGGCAACTGGTAATCGACCTGAATGGTACCCAACTGCCAACGACGGCCGATAGCATCCTTGACCATGAAGTCGAGTTTAGGACCATAGAAAGCGGCCTCGCCTGTTTCCATACGCGCCTTCATGCCCTTCTCCTGACACGCCTCGATGATGGCGTTCTCAGCATTGGCCCAATCTTCGTCCGAACCGATATATTTCTCGTGGTTGTTGGGGTCACGCAAAGAGATTTGTACCTCTACGTTCTCGTCAGAGAAATTGAAGGTAGCAAACACCCGCTGAATGATCTCCATCACCTTGATGAACTCACCTTTTACCTGGTCAGGACGGCAGAAGATATGTGCATCATCCTGTGTGAACGAGCGTACGCGGGTGAGGCCGTGTAGCTCGCCAGACTGCTCGTAGCGATATACGGTACCGAACTCAGCACAGCGGAAAGGCAGGTCACGGTATGAGCGTGGCTTGCTGGCATAAACCTCGCAGTGGTGAGGGCAGTTCATCGGCTTGAGCATATAGAGTTCGTCCTCTTCAGGAGTCTCGATAGGCTGGAAGCTGTCTTTGCCATAGTGATCCCAGTGACCGGAAGTGATATAGAGGTTTTTCGAGCCGATATGTGGCGTGATAACTTCCTGATAACCATACTGTTTCTGGATACGGCGAAGCATATCCTGCAGACGCAGACGCAAGTCTGTTCCCTTTGGCAACCAGATGGGCAGGCCCTTACCTACGCGCTCAGAGAACATGAACAGTTCCATCTCTTTGCCAATCTTGCGGTGGTCACGCTTCTTCGCCTCCTCGAGGATAGTCAGATACTCGTCCAACATCTTCTTTTTAGGGAACGTGATGGCATAGATACGGGTCATCATAGGTCGGCTGGCATCTCCACGCCAGTAGGCAGCAGCACAACTGAGCACCTTGATTGCCTTGATAGGTTCGGTGGAAAGGATGTGTGGTCCACGGCAAAGGTCGGTGAAGGCTCCCTGCGTGTAAGTAGAGATATGTCCATCTTCGAGGTCGGCAATCAGTTCGCACTTGAACTCCTGTCCTTTGGCCTTGAACTGCGCCAACGCATCAGCTTTGGCGATTGATTGGCGCACCAACACCTCTTTCTTCTGAGCCAACTCGAGCATTTTCTTCTCGATGTCAGCAAACGAATCGGGTGTAATAACCTGTCCCTCAGCAGGATAGACATCGTAGTAGAAACCGTTCTCGATAGCCGGACCGATGCCGAACTGTATGCCAGGATACAACTCCTGCAACGCTTCGGCCATGAGGTGCGAGCTGGTGTGCCAGAAAGCATGCTTTCCTTCGGCATCCTCGAACTTATACAAACGAATAGCAGCGTCTTCCATGATAGGAAGAGTGAGGTCTTGCGTCTCGCCATTGACCCCAATGGCCAGCACTTCTTGAGCAAGACGTTGAGAGATTGACTCTGCAATCTGGAGGCCGGTTACACCTGCCTCATACTGACGGACTGAGCCGTCCGGAAAAGTAATATTAATCATAAACGTACAAATGTTTACCCCTCAACCGCATACAATCGCGGCAGAGAGAAATGTTTCAGTTGCAAAATTACTACAATTATTTGACATGACCAAATTTTTAGCCTACAAATAATACTTTCGTGCTCTTTTCTGCCTCAGCTACTCCGAAAGTGGTATGGAATCCACCTGCAAATTGCTGTCCAAAATCCATGCCACAGTCTCCGGTTGCAAATCAGGCGAGGAGATAGACATGGTCGTATCCAGCGCAGGCATTTCCACGGAACCCATTTGCAAAAGCGAATGGTATATGTTCATTGTTGAGACATGCTTATGACGATTGTCATAAATCGTCTGCCATTTCTCCGGATAGCGTTGCTTATAGGAATCCGAAGCCCAAATGAACATTGGCACATGAAATTCATAAACCGAATGAGACAACTGCCCATGCAGCATTTTGTTCTCACGAGTATCCAACAGGTTCTCGCCATGGTCTCCTACATACAACATGATTACCGGCCGGCCGGTCTGCTCAAGAGTAGTAATCACCGAATCAATGAACATATCCGTATAGCGAAGTGCATTGTCGTAGGAATTGGTGAGGATGGTTCGCATCACGCTGGCAATAGCCGATCCTTTTTCGCCCCTATCCACCGACAAACCGCCTCTATCACGATACTGGCTCAATGTTTCCCAAGACACATCATTAAGGTCCGGAGTAAAATAGCGATACGATTCCGGATAGCGATTGCTATATTTGAAATGACATCCAAGCGAATGCAAAACAGCAAACTGCGGACGGCTTTCTGTTTGGTTCTGAGCCAGGAACTTCCGCAACGGCGGAATCAGTTCCTCGTCAAGATAGGAGTGTTTGGTAATATCATGCTCGTGATAATACAGATAATCGCACTTGCCCGATATATTCAACAAAAAGACATTATTAAAACTCTGGTCGGCTATCCATGCCGTGCGATAGCCAGCCTCCTGAAAGGCATCCACCATGGATGGTTCTTTGAAATACATTCTCAAATGATGAGGCGTTGCACGCGACATGATCAGTGGCACAGCCACAGTTGTGAGGTTGGCAACAGTATAGCAACTATCAAAAGAGATGAGTTCCTCTCCACGCGCCATCAGTCGAGGCGAAGTTTCTCGCTCATAGCCATTTAATTGCCATTGGCAGTATCGGCTTGTTTCTCCCAACACGAACACAACCAACTCGTCGTTTTCGGCCGTAGTCTGCGCATCAAACTTAAAATCAACCAATTCCGCCTGACTGTCATGTACATCTTCACGCACGCTGACGGTCATTATCACACCATAAATATAGTTGATAGGAGTAACTTTCAAAACGGTTCGGAATGGCTGCAATCTGTCAGTTTGAAAGCTGAACGCACAGCAAACAGAAGCCACCAGCAACCATCCGCTCATCACTATTGCTGCCCATGATCGTACACGGCGAGAGGCTATATATCGATTGCGTACAAACCAATGGGTTAACACCAAATAGGTAAGCACAACCGAAGCCATCAGCAGGATGACAGGCATGCCGGCCGTAAACAACTCCACAGTCTCTCCACCTTCCGCTATCAGGCCGGTATATACCCAAAGCAGCGAAGTGGTGGCGCCATACAAGACGATGTGAAGAATATCACAGAGCTGAATGAGCAACAAAACGAATGCCGAGAAAAAATATTTCTTCTTGGTAAGAAAAGTAAGCCCAAGGCCATATAACGAGACCACCGTGAGAGCATACACAAGATGCCCCCAGAATCCCTGCAAGTCGGACGCTGTTGCCAGCGCCAACAATGGGCAAAGTGCTAATATTCCGAACACATATATCAACGAAAATTTTTCGCGTCTTGGGGAATATAGCGGACGATAAATATGTAGTTTAGGACGATGCATAATCAAGGTATTCACATATAACGAAAATGAGGCTAACCAAATGCAGAACAGCATTCGGTTAGCCTGATGGTATCTGAATGAGGATTACATTCTCTCCGGCACCTCAATGCCCAGCAAAGTCATAGCAGAGGCTATAGTGCGTGCAATCACTTTGGACAATTGGATACGGAATGCGCGAAGTGCGGCATCCGGTTCGTTGAGAATAGAGAAATCGTGATAGAACGAATTGAAGTCCTGCGCCAACGCATACGCATAGTTGCAGATAACTGCTGGCGAGAAGTCATCACCTGCTTGACGAACGACAGCAGGGAACTCGGTAAGTTTCTGAATCAATGCCACTTCCTTGTCGGACAATGCCACTTGACTATAGTCCACAGCAGCGGAATCTGCCTCTGCCTTGCGGAGCACAGACTTGATACGCGCGTACGTGTATTGTATAAAAGGTCCGGTATTGCCGTTGAAATCAATGGATTCCTCCGGATTGAAGAGCATGTTCTTGCGAGGATCGACCTTGAGGATAAAGTACTTGAGTGCACCCAATCCCACTTTGCGAGCTATCTCGTTCTGTTCCTCAGGAGTTATGCCGCTCAGGCGGAGCACTTTGTCTTTGCTGACCTCCTTGGCATCTTCAATCATGGCCGCCATCAGGTCATCCGCATCCACTACCGTACCCTCACGCGATTTCATCTTGCCATTAGGCAACTCGACCATACCATATGAGAAGTGCACCAACTCTTTGCCAAATGGGAACCCGAGGCGATCCAAAAGGATAGAGAGCACCTTGAAGTGATATTCCTGCTCGTTGCCTACCACATACACCATTTTATCGATAGGGAAATCCTGGAAACGTAGCTTGGCCGTACCGATATCCTGAGTCATATACACGGAGGTGCCGTCTTGGCGGAGAAGCAGTTTCTCGTCCAGTCCATCCTTGGTAAGATCCGCCCACACCGAGTTGTCTTCACGACGATAGAACTGGCCCGACGCCAGGCCTTTCTCCACCTCGGATTTGCCCTCCAGATAGGTATTGGACTCGTAATAGATCTTGTCGAAGCTGACACCCATCATCTTGTATGTCTCATCAAATCCAGCATAAACCCACTCGTTCATTCGTGCCCACAAACTGCGGATTTCGGGGTCGTTCTGCTCCCACTTGAGCAACATGGCCTGCGCTTCTTTCATCAGCGGAGCTTCGCGCTTGGCCGTCTCTTCGTCCATGCCTTTTGCCACCAGTTCCTTCACCTCTGCGCGATATTCTTTGTCAAAGCGCACATAATAGTCGCCTATCAGGTGATCTCCTTTCTTGCCGGATGACTCGGGTGTTTCGCCATTTCCGAAACGCAACCATGCCAACATGGATTTGCAGATATGGATTCCACGGTCGTTGACGATATTGGTCTTAACGACTTTCCATCCGTTCGCCTCCTGAATGCGAGCAATACTTGCTCCCAAAAGGTTGTTGCGCACGTGACCCAAGTGAAGAGGTTTGTTGGTGTTAGGCGAAGAGTATTCCACCATCATCAACTTGGATTCTTCGGTTACGGGGACGAATCCATATTTCTCGTTTGCCGCGATATCCTCCAGCTGACTTACCCAAAATCCCTGGTTGATGACCATGTTGAGGAATCCTTGTACGGCATTATAGCGTTCTACCAATCCTCCTTGCAACTTGGTACCAATCTCTTCTGCCACCTGAGCAGGCGCCTTCTTGGCCAGTTTTACAAACGGGAACACCACCAACGTGAGGTTTCCCTCAAACTCAGGACGAGTCTTTTGGAGCTGAATCATCTTGTCTTCAGCATCCAATCCATAGAGTGCCTTCACGGCCTCTTTTATTTGCGATTTCAGCGTTTCTTCCAGTGTCATATTATTCTTTAATTGAGCACAAATATTTACTTATCAGGCACATGATGCCGTTATTATAGCGCTTTGCACTTCTGCGCAAGCCAAGCTGCCTCGTCTGCTGTCAGCAGCGGTGCGGTCAGGTCATATACGCGCTTGTGGTAATCGTTTATCCAACGAATCTCCTGTTCCGTCATGAGAGACATATCAATCAGGCGGGTATCATAGAAACAGAGTGTTAGTGTCTCCCATGTCAGCCATTCATCCTCGGTAGTAGCCTCAGCGGTCTGTGGGCAAGGGATGACCGTGAAGATGTTCTCTGTACGAATCCCCCACTCTCCCGTACGATAGATACCGGGTTCGTTGGAGCACACATGTCCAACCTCCAGCACCGTCGGGTTGTTGTCTCGGCGGATGTTTTGCGGTCCCTCGTGGTCTCCCAAGAAGTGGCCCATGCCGTGTCCCGTACCATGTCCAAACGTGATGCCGGCCTGCCACATGTACTGCTTAGCCAAGGCATCCAACTGATTGCCTCGCGTGCCACGTGGGAATCGTACCATGCTGAGCGCCAGATGGCCTTTCAGTACATAGGTGTAGTCGCGCTTGGCCTGCGCAGGTATCTCTCCGCCCAACCATACAGTACGCGTGATGTCGGTCGTGCCGTCGAGGTATTGCGCACCGCTGTCCAGCAGCAGCATACCTTCCGGATAAACAGTTGCGCAGTTCTCTTTAGAGGCAGCATAGTGCACGATGGCGCCATTGCCCTTGTAGCCCGCAATTGTGCCGAATGACTCGTCGGTGAAGTTTTCTCGCAGCAAACGGAAACTATGCAGTTTCTCCATCAGATCCCATTCGGTCACCTTGCCGGCTGCCATCTCCTGACGGGTTGCATCGCTCTCCAGCCACATGAAGAACTGAGTCAGCGCAATCGAGTCTTGCAGCATCGCCTTGCGTTCGCCCTCTATCTCCACGGCATTCTTGTGCGCTTTTACTACCTGAATAGGCGACTGCGCATTGATGCTGTCGGTGCGCATTGCCTCGTAGAGAGCCTCGTTCACCTTGGTTCCATCATAGAGGATCGTGCCGTCCAATTGACTGATATAAGCAAACACCTCCTCATAGGCACGCAACTCGATTCCCTCGCGGCGGAGGTAAGCGGACGTCTTGGCATCCACCTTTTCCGGGGCAACAAACAGGGTCACCTTATCCATCTCCAGCACCACATAAGCGATAACAACAGGCGTGCATTCCACATCTTTACCGCGAATATTCAGCAACCAGGCAATCTCATCCAACATCGAAACGACCATCGAGTCGGCCTTCTTTGCCGCCATATGCTCACGGATGGTGGTCAATTTGGACGCCACCGATTCACCTGCATATTTCTCTTCGTACTCATAGAATACATCCTGCGGAACAGACGGACGCCCCTCTTTCCACAGGGGACGTATCAGGTCGATACTCTTCACACCCAGACAATCGTCTGCCATTTCGTCCTCCAGCGCTGCATAATCATTCACGCTCCACATCTCGGGATTGACACCAACCAGCACCTCGTCCATATTGTTCTCATCATCCATCTGCGCAGCCAGTGCCTTCACGATCCACTCGTTGATGCTCGGGCAGTCGATGTCGTCGGCACGCATCAGGTCGATACCCGTTCCGGCCAACTGCTGCTCGGCCTGCAGGTAATAGCGGCTGTCGGTAAACAGTTTTGCCTCTGTCATCGTAACTACCACAGTGCCGGCCTCGCCGCTAAAGCCGCTCAGCCACTGCATCTCCTGCCAATGGGCGGCCATGTATTCACTGGCGTGAGGGTCGTTGCTTGGCACGATATACGCTGCCAATCCCTCACTCGCCATCAGCGCACGTAGCGCCTCTATCTTTTCTGTAACTGTCATATCTTATTTTTATTTCACCGCTTTGAAACTCATGTCCAATCCCTTGAAACTGTGGGTAAGCGCACCTACCGAGATGAAATCAACGCCACACTCGGCATAGGCACGAAGGGTTTCCTTGGTAATGCCGCCGGAACTCTCTATCTCAATAAAACCGGGCGTTTCTTTCTTCCAGTTGGGGACTTTGTCAGTCCAATCCACATGTCCTTTTGGAGAATGCTCACGAATGTAACGTACGGCCTCCATGGTAGCATCCGGAGTGAAGTTGTCCAACATGATACGATCAACGCCGCCCTCCTGGAGTGCAGCATCAATCTCGGCCTGATTGCGCACTTCTATTTCTATTTTGAGGTTCTTTCCATTAGCCTTGCAGTACTCTTTGGCACGATGGATAGCCGCTGCGGTACCACCTGCAAAATCGACGTGATTATCCTTGAGCAGAATCATGTCAAACAAACCGATGCGATGGTTGCGAGCGCCGCCGAAGCGAACGGCCTCTTTCTCCAGCATACGCAAACCCGGCGTAGTCTTACGGGTATCAAGAATAGTGCAACCGGTGCCGGCCACCATTTCCTGATAGTAGTGCGCCATTGTAGCGATGCCGGACATACGCTGCATGATGTTCAGCATCGTACGCTCGACCTGAAGCAGACTGCGCACCTTACCATACACGCGGAAAGCAATATCTCCGGGCTTCACATGGTCACCGTCCTTTAAAAACCACTCTACACGCAGCGTTGGGTCGAAAAAGTCAATGACTTCAGCAGCCACCTCCACACCCGCCAGGACGCCCTCGGCCTTTACTATCAATTGTTGGCAGCCTTCGGCCTCGGCAGGTATCGAACTGAGCGAAGTGTGATCACCATCGCCTATATCCTCCTTAAACCACTGCGAAATGAGCTCGCGAAGCTCTTCTTTTGATATATATTCCATAAAAAGTCAAAATTTTTTGCAAAGTTAACATTTTTTTCGTATCTTTGCAAACTTTTTCAACGAAAAGCGATATTTTCGTCGTAAAAAACGTTGTTTTTTGCACTACGGAGTATCTAAACAGACTCCAGCACCTTTTATAAACGAAAAATCCAAAATCAAGAGTCATGGCTATCACCAAGCAAACGCTCATTCAGTATCTGAGCAAACTCATCAACCTCTCAGACCATATCGATACGCAAACCGCCGCGGAGTCCATTCGCAACAATGTACATTTCCGAGGGCCGAATGTTTTCATTCTCTTTTTCGCCATCATCATCGCGTCGGTGGGTCTGAACGTCAACTCCATACCTGTCATCATCGGTGCCATGCTCATATCGCCTCTGATGGGGCCTATCTTGGGCTTCGGTTTGGGACTGGGGACCAACGATACCGAACTGCTCAAGTCGGCTCTACGCAACCTGGCTGTGATGGTGACCATCTCCATCATTGCTTCCACTCTCTATTTCGTCATCACTCCACTGGACCTGAGTCATCCTACCGAACTGCTTTCGCGTACCAATCCATCTGTTTACGACGTCTTCATTGCTTTCTTTGGCGGTTTGGCCGGCATTTTGGAGACTTCGCGCAAGGAGAAAGGAACGGTCATCTCAGGCGTAGCGATTGCCACGGCGCTGATGCCACCGCTCTGCACCGTAGGCTATGGTATTGCCAACCTTGACCTGCATTTCATCCTCGGTGCGCTGTACCTATTCACCATCAATAGTATCTTCATCGCCTTGGCGGCCTTCATCGGCATCAAGTTGCTCAAATACAAATCGGTACACACCGACCATCAAAACGACCGTCGCCGTGCATGGTCTTTGACCATTCTCATTCTTTTTGTCCTCGTGCCCAGCCTCTTCTCGGCACTATCCATCGTGCGCGAGAACAATTTCCAACTGGCTGCCAATCAGTTTATTGACTCGCACCACTTCATTGGCACCACCTATATTTACAATACGCATATAGAGAACCAGACCATACGTTTCTATCTGGCCGGCGACAAACTGACCGATAAAGACCGTCAGCAGTTCTACAACGAGGCCATCGCCGCCGGTTTCCGCACCGACCAGATTATCCTCATGGACGAGGCCACAAGCGATATCCGCGAGAAGTTGTCGGACGAAGATTTGCTGCGTCAACTCATTCAGTCTAAAGACGAACTGCTGGAGATGAAAGATGCGCAAATCGATGCTTACGAACAGTTGATTGACAACTTGCAAAAGCGCCTCGAAGCCTACGAATCAACGTCCACAGAAAACGAATAAAACGGTTTTGCATCATACTTTATGAAAACGACTCTTCTGGTCGTAGGCAAGACGACCGACCCACATATCATCGCCCTGATTGACGATTATCGCAAGCGATTGAGCCACTATTTGCCCTTCGAGATGCAAGTCATTCCTGAACTGAAGAACGCCAAGAACCTCAGTTTCGAGCAACAGAAACAGCAGGAGGGGGAACTCATTCTTAAAGCCGTAGGTGACTCCTCACACGTCATCCTGCTTGACGAGCATGGCCGCGAGTACCGCTCCATTGAGTTTGCCGACTACATGCAAAAGCGAATGTCCACAGGCCAAGATTTGGTTTTCGTCGTAGGAGGCCCCTATGGTTTTTCGCCCGATGTCTATGCTCGTGCCAATGGCAAAATTTCACTCTCGCAGATGACGTTCTCTCACCAAATGATTCGCCTCATTTTCGTTGAGCAGATTTACCGCGCCATGACCATCCTCCGCAACGAGCCCTACCATCACGAGTGATTACGCCCTATGGTTCCCCAGCCTATTCCCTGCGTTTTTCCTAAGACTTCCCTAAGAGTTTCCTAAGACTTCCCTAAGACTTTTAGCAGAGCTCCAGCAAACCTCCAGCAGACCTCCAGCAAAAATAGTAACATTTTTGTTAACTGCTCCTTCCGCATCAACTTTAGTGATTGTTGCCATCAGCGATTGCACATCCTCGCTGGTACATACAAAAAAGCCGCCTTTGGGCGGCCTTTTCTTTTCCTTAGCGAATCATTCTCCGCTGGGATGCGATAAGCATACATGCCTATGTAACGTCATCACTCCTTGACAATCACATTTCCCGTCTCTATATCGAAGAGGTAGCCCTTGGTCGTTGTGGCATTAGCTTTGTATTCGCGCCAAGAGAGTTTGCTCCAATCGATTTGCTCGGTACACTGAGCGACAGGAACATGCGGGATGGCAGAACCGTCCTTGATGAGAATGATGATAGGCAGAGCACCACACTCGATCTGTTGCCAACCGGCTGCATACAGACGTCCGGTCTGATAATCAATCCATGGCTCCTTGCCGGGCAGATAGACGGTACGCGAAGTTCCCGCTTCCATCATCGGAGCTACAAGCATCTGCTCACCAAACATGTATTCATCATCCACCAACCATGCTCCCGGGTCCTCAGGATACTCGAGCAGCAAAGCACGTTGCATCGGAAGTCCCTGATCAGCAGAGAGTTTAGCCTGAGCATAGATATAAGGCATGAGTTGGTATTTCAGCTCGGCACATTGGCGGAAATAATTGACAAAATCCTCTCCATAAAGCCAAGGTTCTGTCTCAACACCATGCACACGACTATGGCTGGTGAGCATGCCGTATGGCAGCCAGCGACGATAGAGTTCGTCAGGAGATTGGGTAACAAAACCGCCGATATCGTGGCTCCAGAAAGTGAAGCCCGAAAGACCCAGTGAGAGTCCTTCGCGCACGGTACCGAGCAGTCCTGCATTTGTCGTAGCCGCATCGCCGCCCCAGTGGAGAGGATAACGCTGGCTGCCGGCCCATGCCGAACGTGCCCAGATGATGCCCTCGCCATTGGTTTGTCGAATGGCCTCGAAAGCTGCACGATTATATCGAACAGGATAGAGATTATGCTCGTAGAGGCCGGTCCTTCCGCTGGCGTACAATCCGTTGTGAAGAGGTGCTGCCTCGCCAAAGTCGGCCTTGATAACAGCTACACCTTGTGAGATAAGACCACCCAATTGCTGTTGATACCAGGAGACAGTCTTGGGATTGGAGAAATCGAGGACGGCATCCTCATATGGCAACTGCCCTGCTGCATTCTTGACTGCCATACCCTCCTCAACGATGGTACGGAAATATCGATTTTTCGGCGTGAAATATGGCAATTGCCACAAACAAGTGTGAAAGCCCTGTTTTCTCAAGTCCTTGAGCATGCGCACAGGATCCTTAAAATTCTTCTTACTGAACTGGTAATCACATTGCCAATCCACCTCGAACCAACCGGTATCGAAATGAATCACATCTGACGGCAAACGCAAATCACGAAGTTTCTGCGCCACGGTGCGTCCCTCCTGCTCGGTAAAATAGGAAATACGGCTCATCCATGTACCGAAAGACCATAGCGGCGGCATCTGTGGACGACCCACAAGGTTGGTGTACTCTCCCAAAATCTCTTTAGGATTACCCAACATCACAAAGAGATCGGCCTGCTCGTCGGCCATGAAAAGACGAGTAGAACCAATATACGACTGACCGAAATCGACCGTAACAGGAGCACTGGTGTGCATAAACATGCCGTACCCGCGCGAACTGAACCAAAATGGGATAGGCTTATACATGTCCGGTGTCTCGGGTCCCTGAGGATCGGTAACGAAGAGGTTGAGTTTTTGTCCGGCCTTGTTGAGAGGCATGGCAGACTCGCCACAACCATAGATGCGCTCGCCGGGGGCCATGCTGAAGACAGGTTCGATGCTACGACTGTTATCAGCCCCGCGCTTGACAAAGGTGAACGGTTGCGTCTTCACCTGCGTGCTGTCGTTGTCAGAGAGTGTGCGTGTATGGGTTAACTCACGACCGGTTGCATCCTTCAGCACAAGACGCCATGGATAGGCATGCAGTTCAAGGCAGCCATGAGGGCCGGTGTAGCGATAACCATAGTCGGTCTTTTGCACTTTCCACGACGAGAAGTCCGTAGTGGGTTCTGCAACCAACATAACATCATCCTGCGGATCCTGAGGCACAATGGGGGAAGTGTAGATACGTAAGCGCAAGGTTCGCTCGTTAACGGGAAG
Source organism: Paludibacteraceae bacterium (assembly GCA_024399615.1). GTDB lineage: Bacteria > Bacteroidota > Bacteroidia > Bacteroidales > Paludibacteraceae > Colicola. The sequence goes on from JAKSNQ010000019.1 coordinate 15,726, forward strand.
AACAGCGAACTCCAGAGTGGGAGACTGATCGTAAGCAGGACCGGGAAAGTCGAGGTTCTGAAGCGGTACCTGCCAGTAGCCATTGGCGTTGAAAGCCTGACGTGGATGCAGTTCATTACGGCTCCACTGTAGAGTTCCACGCCCGGTTTCGGGGTTGAACGACACAAGACTATCTGCAAAGAAATAAGTATTGGTCGGATCAGCAAATTGCTGACTGATATCAAGAGATTGCGACAGAAGGTAAGGGATACCGTTGTTGAGGGTGATTTGCGCTCGGGCAATCTCCGAGGAATTCGAGATGGCAGCAAGCAAGGCCAAAGAAAGCCCCCATTTTGTAATTCGTTTCATGGTGGATGTATGATTTATTAGTTTATCGCATGATTTTGGTACATTTTCTATCTGTGCATGGCACTCTATACCGGCGAACTTTGCAATTGAAATGCAAAGGTACAACTTTTTTTTGACACTTGCAAATAATCCGTGAAAATAGTTTATTTTTAGAAAAAACAGTCAATTATTTGCACAAATCAATTATTTGTATTATCTTTGCAACCGAAATAGAATATCGCAAAACAAACAGAATTTCAAAAAGCAAACAATATGGAAAACAAGACCCCAACTCCACACATCGGAGCCCAATATGGAGAAATAGCAGAGACCGTCATCATGGCGGGTGATCCACTGCGTGCCAAACTTATGGCCGAAAGATACCTCGAGAATCCTGTTCAGTTCAACAGCGTGCGCAATATGCTGGGTTATACCGGCACCTATCAAGGCAAACGCGTTAGCGTGATGGGTCACGGCATGGGCATTCCATCGATAGGCATCTACACCTACGAGTTGTACAATTTCTATGGTGTGAAAACCATTATCCGCGTTGGTTCATGCGGTGCTCGTCAAATGCACGTACACGTAGGCGACCTCGTCATCGCCATGGGTTCATGCACCGATAGCAATTATGCTGCACAATATGACCTGCCTGGTCAGTACGCACCTATCGCAGATTTTGATTTGGTACGCAAAGCCGCAGAAGCCGCTGAACGTTTCGGCTACACCTATCATGTTGGCAACGTGTTCTCTGCCGATGTCTTCTATTCTGAGGACCCACGCAAAAACAATTGGACCAAGATGGGCGTGCTGGCCGACGAAATGGAAGCGCCATCGCTCTACATGAATGCTGCACGATCAGGAAACCGTGCACTCGTCATCTGCACAGTCAGCGACCATATCCTTACCGGCGAAGCGACCACCGCCGAGGAGCGTCAGAACACGTTCACCAAGATGATGGACGTGGCCTTCAGCATTATCTAAGCAGGATAACACGTAAAATTCATCATATGAGAAAACATTATTTATGGGTAGCCGCTGCTGCAATCATCGCTATGGCTGGCTGCCGAACCACCACCGAATCACTACTGGAAACCGAGCAATATGTACTCAATGATGTGCACTACCTCAACGACCAGCAGCAGGATAGCATCGAACTCAATCTGGTATTTGAGCTGCCAACCCATTTGTATTGCGACAGTGTGTTGTTACCAATCCAGCAACACATACTTGGCGACCTGTTCGGTGAGGCGTTTGCCAAGATGAGTGCCGATCAGGCATTGGAGGCATACGCTGCCATGCTGAAAACCGAATATCTGGCGGCCAACAGCGAGTTGGCGCAAGATATGCCGACGGCCAACAAAGACGAGCTCATCCCATCGGCAGGCATGCTCTGCGAGACACAAGCGCTCTCCGGTCAAATCATGAGCATGGAACATAATGTACTCAGCTACAGCATCGAACGATACGTGTACACAGGCGGTGCACATGGACTCAACTATCGTCAGTTTGTCAACTATGACCTGACTACTGCTCAGGTGATTACCGAGCAGGACCTCTTCGCAGAGGGCACAGAATCAGAACTGACCGAGATGATGTTATCAGCCCTCATCGAGCAGAATGAAGATGTGCAAACAGAACAGGACTTGCGTGATCTGGGCTACGAGCTTGCCCAACTGCGCCCGAATGGCAATTTCTATCTGGACGTAGATGGCATCGTGTGGGTGTACAATCCATACGACATCGCTCCATACGCCGTAGGTGAAACCGTCATCATGTTGCCATGGGCCGACCTGCAACCCCTGATGAAGTAACACGAACATAGCATCGTACGAAACATCTCCCTTTTCACGAAAACAAAAATCCCTTGTGATCAGCAGACCACAAGGGATTTTTTGTATCGGTCACTACCGATTGGTTATTTTTTGAATGCAGCGAGCGATGCTTCGATAGCAGCAATACGTGCCTCAGCATCTGCTTTCTTCTTCTGCTCAAGGGCTACGATCTCAGGCTTGGCATTCTGTACGAAACGTTCGTTAGACAGTTTTGCCATCACCCCACGCAGGAAGCCCTGTTGGTGTTGCAAATCAGCCTCGAGACGTTTAATCTCAGCCTCCACATCGATAAACTGACCCAGAGGAACAGCATACTCGGTAGTACCAACGATAAACGAACCGGCACCTTCTGTCTTCTCCGTAACCAAATTGATAGCAGACAGGTTACACAACTTAGCTACCATATCCTTCACAGCCGGTGCGAAGACATCAGCCTTGGACACAACCTGCAATTCCAACTGCTCCTTTTGTGCAATGTTTTTCTGCAGACGAATGGTACGAATACCGGCTATCACCTGCTTCATGTCCTCTACCTCTGCGATGAGCGCAGCATCTACTGTTGCGTTTGGAAGCAATGGAGCCACCATGATAGACTCACCCTCCTTGCGCTCCTGAATATTTTGCCAAAGTTCTTCAGTAATGAATGGCATGAACGGATGAAGCAGACGCAGGAGCTGATCAAAATAGCCAAGTGTCAACGCATAAGTCTTGCTGTCGATTGGCTGCAGATATGCAGGCTTCACCATCTCAAGGTACCATGACGAGAACTCGTCGGTGTACAGTTTGTAAATAGCCATCAGGGCCTCTGACAAACGATATTTAGCGAACAGATCTGCCACTTCTGCTGCAGCTTCTGAAAGTTTGCTTGCAAACCAGTCAGTTGCCAACTTAGCATATGCAGGTTGCTCCATATCCTTCACCTCCCAGCCTTTCACGAGACGGAAGCAGTTCCAAATCTTGTTATTGAAGTTACGCCCCTGCTCACAAAGCGAATCATCATAAAGGATATCGTTACCGGCAGGTGCAGAGAGCAGGATACCCATACGAACACCATCAGCACCAAAGCGGTCAATCAGATCCAATGGGTCGGGCGAGTTGCCCAGCGACTTGGACATCTTACGTCCCAACTTGTCGCGCACAATTCCGGTGAAATAAACATGACGGAAAGGCATCGCCTGCTTATACTCATAACCGGCCATAATCATACGTGCTACCCAGAAGAAGATAATATCCGGACCGGTAACAAGGTCAGCGGTAGGATAATAATAATTTATCTCATCATTATTTGGCGCAGCGATGCCATTGAAGAGTGAGATTGGCCACAACCATGATGAGAACCAAGTGTCAAGCGCACCTTCATCTTGTACTAATTCTATGCCAGGCGCCAATTTTTGTGCTTCCTCCAAAGTCTCTGCCACGATAATCTTATCTTCCGGATAAGCCTCAGCACCCGTCTGAGCAAGAAGCGCCTTGTCGTAGTAAGCAGGGATACGATGGCCCCACCACAATTGACGTGAGATACACCAATCCTTGATGTTTTCCAGCCAATTACGATAGGTATTCTTATACTTGGTAGGATAAAACTCAATCTCATCGTTCATTACCGGAGGAAGAGCAATGTCAGCAAAGTGCTGCATGCGAATGAACCACTGCAGCGACAAACGTGGCTCAATTGGTACATTGGTACGCTCAGAGTAACCCACTTTATTATCGTAATCTTCCACCTTTTCTACCAATCCGATACCCTTCAAATCCTCAACAATCTGCTTGCGGCAATCGAAGCGGTCCATGCCGTCGTATTCCTTCACGTTGGCATAAATCTCGGATTCGAGGCATGCCAATGCCAAGTGTGCATCAGCAGAGAAAGTATCGAAGGTGGTAAGGTCATATTTCTGACCGAGCGCATAGTCATTGACATCGTGTGCAGGTGTCACCTTGAGGCAACCTGTACCGAAACCGATTTCAACATAACGATCCTCGATGATAGGAATCTGGCGGCCCACTTTTGGTACAATGACATGTTTGCCTTTGAGCCACTGGTTAGCAGGGTCCTTAGGATTGATGCAGACAGCGACATCGCCCATGATAGTCTCCGGACGAGTGGTTGCCACAACGGCGTAGTAGCCTTTCTCATCCTTATGAACCACGCAGCCCTCGGTGATATCAGCCTCGGCAACGGGCTCCACTACACGGTACTTGAGGTAGAAGAGGTGTGAATGCTCGTCGTGATAGATTACCTCTTCGTCCGAGAGTGCGGTCTGACGCTCCGGATCCCAGTTGACCATACGCAGACCACGATAAATCAAGCCCTTGCGATACAAGTCGCAGAATACGGAAATGACGGCAGCCGAACGCTCTTCGTCCATCGTGAAAGCCGTACGATCCCAATCACAAGAGCAACCTAATGTGCGAAGTTGCTTAAGGATAATGCCACCATGTTCTTCTGTCCATGCCCAAGCATGCTTCAAGAACTCCTCACGAGTGAGGTCAGACTTGTTGATACCCTGTTCCTTGAGACGTTTTATCACTTTTGCCTCTGTTGCAATAGAAGCATGGTCCGTTCCCGGTACCCAACATGCGTTCTTGCCTTCTTGGCGCGCACGACGCACCAAAATATCCTGAATGGTTTCATTCAACACGTGGCCCATGTGCAAAACACCCGTCACATTTGGTGGTGGAATAACTACCGTATAGGCAGGACGACCATCGGGTTCGGAATGAAACAGTTTGTTGTCAAGCCAATATTGATACCATTTGGCTTCGATGTTTGAAGGATCGTATTTAGATTCCATACTATATTTTTGTTAATGAGTTTTCTATACTTATGTTGTTTTACGCCCGGTTTTACCCGACTCAGCGAGTCTTACACGAAAGATAGTACCACATCACATGCTTTGCCATGTGGTACGTCATCATCGCGTCACATCATGCATCAGGTTCTTCCTCGTCGCCATAATAGTTGTAACTATCGTTCTTGCGACCATAGCGACCGAACAGGTTGTAACCATACTTACCGTACTTGCCATAGCGACCATATCTGCCGTATTTGCCATACGAATAGCCATATCCATAACCATAGCCGTATCCATAGCCGGCACCATAGCCATATCCATAAGACGAACCTCTTCCTTCGGTCGGCAAGTCAGACATAACCAGATGAATCTTGTCCGGATAATCGTTGTATAATTGTTCCAAGGTTGACTTGCAGAAGTTCTTGTCGGTACGCAGATAACGGATGACATACAGCGTGGCATCGGTAATTTGAACCAAAGCGTGTGCATCGGGAACCTGACCGATAGGCGAGGTATCGATGATGATAAAAGCATAGCGTTCCTTGAGCAGTTCAATCATCTGTGCCAATTTCTCCGAACGAATCAATTCTCCCGGATTAGGAGGTACAGACCCGGCACGGATGAAATCAAACTGAAAGGCATCGTTACGTACAATCAGGTCGTCCAGTTCACAATCTCCAATCAGGTAGTTGGTCACACCCCAACCATTATCCAAGCCCAACTTTTCGTGAATATTCGGCTTACGGATATCCATATCAATCAGAAGAGTTGGCTTGCCGGACATTGCGTACATCGCTGCCATATTGGTAGCAAGGAATGTCTTGCCATCACCCGACTGAGTGGAGGTAATAGTAAAGACCACATCGGCTTTACGTTTCACGATAAACTCCAAACGAGTGCGCAAACTGCGCAACATCTCAGCATAACTGGATCGTGGAGCAGCCGACACGAGTGTCGGATTTTGCGATTTGGCATGACGTAACGTGCCAACCAATGAGAATTTCGACAGTTTTTCTGCCTCTTTCGGAGAACGGATCTGACGATTCAACAGTTCGCTGAGAACAACCAGCAGCAGTGGGATAATCAGACCAAAGGCCAAATAACTGGTATAATTCTTTTTCTTGGCCTTGCCATTGGTGATGAACATCGTGCGAGCACGATCCAATATCTCGTTGTCAGGCATGTTGCTGGCACGCTGAATCTCTGTTTCGGCACGTTTCTGCAGGAAGAAAGTATAGTAGTTGTCATCGATTCGATAATTGCGTTCGATAGCCACCATCTCCAGCTCTTTCTCCGGCAACTCCTGCATCTCGTCTTCCACCGTCTGACTGCGCTCATCGAGGTCAAACTCCTCTATACTGAGCGATGCGCGCATAGAGGTCACCACCTCGTTGATAGCACGCTTGACATTATCAATATCGTTGCTGTACTTGGCATAATACACATTCTTCTCAGACAATTCGGCGCGTTGCAAAGTCAGGTCGTTCAATTGGGTGACAAGGGTCATGAGCATCGGCTCGTTGAGGCCCAAGGATGATGGAGCAACAATCGAACCCGCAGCCATATTCTCTGTCAGATATTCATCCAGATAGTCTAGATAGGTCATCTTCAGTTGCAACTCCATCTTTTGCGCGTCATACGCTTCCATCTTTGCCATAAGCGTAGAGGCATGGGACGAAACATCCAAGAACTTGTTTTCCTGACGGAAATTGGTCATCGCACCTTCTGACACACGCAACGATTGTTGTATCGCGTCAATCTGCGAATTGATAAAAAGCAACGAGTTATCTGCCACTGCATTTTTACGCTCCAGGTTCTGCTGCAGAGAGGTTTCGCACAGCATGTTGATGAAGTCGCAGTCACGGTCCGGTGTATCTGACACCATCGAGACCTGAAGGATGGTAGACTGCTCGTTCACAAAGCCCAGCGTCAGTCGATCCATAAACTCACTTATCAGGCCGTCACGCGAACGGAAACGGAAATAGAGGTGCTGATAAGGGTAGTAGTTCTCGGTAGGATAAATAGTAATGGCGAAATGCGTCGTCTCAATCATTTCGCCCAACGGAGCATCGATGGCCAATGGATATTTCTCGCTGGTGGACTCGATATGCACCATACCACTATCACCCAAAACGATACTATACAACATGTCATAAACCATATCGTTGACCGACTCGGGGTCAATGTAAACCGGAGTTGCATTGTAGATATTCTGAGTCTTAAATCGATTGGACATCACATACTCAACCTGCATGAAGGGTAAATCATCCACCACCCTACCTATCAGGTCATAAGAGCCCAACATGATTAACTGATTATTCACATTCTTAAATCCGGCATCTACACCGAAGCCACTCATCAGCGCGCTGCTGCCACTGTAGCCACCATTGTCATTGATGATCATGGTGCCAGCAGACATGAACAGAGGAACCCACTTGCAGTTCTGATAGTAGGCCACACCGAGCGCTAGCACTACGCCTATGACGAAGAGATACCAATAGTGGAGAATACGGTACAGCCATTCCTTGATGTCGAAACCGGACTCTTCTTCCTCAATAATTGGTTGTTCTACGATTTGAGACATGAACTGAGAGGTATAAATGAATAATCGTTTTATTAATCAAATAGTGTGGTGTATGTCAATACTGAAACCAGTAGTGATACCGACGAAGTAACCAGACCGATGAAAGCAGAATAGTTCGGCACTCTGTAAAAACTGCCCGAAGCACGGCTCACGTAGATGACGTCGTTGGGATACACCCAATAATATTTGCTGTCAATGATTGTATTGGTCCTAAGGTCAAACTCCAGAATCTCAGGTTCAGCATTACCACGAGGACGGATGATGCGAACATGCTGTCTGTCGCCTTGTGTTGAGACATCTCCTGTCATAGCCAACGCCTGAAAGATGGTGAGTTTGTCCTTATAAATCTCATATGTGCCTGCACCTATGTCACCCAGCACGGTGAATGTCTTGTTATAAAGCGACAACTTGACATCGGCATCCGGTATTATCTCGCGAAAGTGGTACTGAAGCGTATCCTGCGCCTCTGCCAACGTCAAACCCAACAGGCGGATAGGTTTGAGGAAAGGCAGATCGACCATACCATCCGAATATATACGATACGAAGTCACATCGTTGCTACCTGCCACTATGCCACCTTGCGACATAGCCTTCGAGATTGTCTCATCCATCGTTATCAAACGATAAATTATCTCATCATTCACAGCCAAACGATAGGGATGATAGGACACAGTGTCATAATGTGGCAGATTGGGTAAGTCCTGCATGAAGCCTATCTGCTTGTGTGAGTAGCAACCCGTCAGAACGAGCAACACGTAGCACACCAGTGCTACCTGCCATCCCTTTGATATAGTGCTCCTTTTCTTCATCTGCCTATGCTACTACTGGTTGATACCCGGTGTGAGTTGGGTACTGTTCTGTATTTTACGTACCACTTTGTCCACAAACGAGTAAATGAATACGCCAAATGAAATAGTGCTTGCCACCAGGCCTATGGCCGAACTGACATGGTTTATACCAAACGAATAGCCCTTCATATATCGTATATATATGACATCATTTGGCTCAATATAATAGAACTCTGAATTGACAATAGATTTGCTGCGTAGGTCAAATGTCTTGACAATCGTTGAGTCATTGATTTCGCGTATCAACATGACTTCTCTGCGGTCAGCAATGTCGGACAAGTCGCCACACATGGCCAGTGCCTCAAAGATCGTCACTTTCTCTTTATTCAAACTATAGCGTCCACTTCTGGTGGGCCCAATAATCGAAAAACTGCGTTGAACCACCTGCACTTCGACCGACACCATCGACTGGTTGCCGAGCGATTTGACCAAACCCGAAAGTTCCTCCTCCAGCAGGTATTTCATCTGGCGAGTTGTTTTGCCCAGAGCGGGCACATCGCCTATGGTTGGAAACTGGATGTTTCCATTGTCGTCTATCACATAAGTATAGAGGTCCGAAACCGCGCCCATACTATTGCGAACCATCTGACGCGAATTGGTCATGCCCGAATTAAAAAGGGAGGCCGTTCGCTCATCGATGGAATAGACATAAATGTACAATCTGTCGCCTTTCCTAAGCAAGTAATCCTCATAGGAAAGAGCATTGTCGTAGGTAGGTATATCCTTACCGAGTTCCTGCATCATGTTCACTTTTCGTGACGTGACGCAAGAGCTCAGTAAGATGATACTCAGTAAAGCTAATATGAGTTTTTTAGTAGCCAAGAGCCTTGATTTCAGCGTCAAGTGCTTCGTACTTTGCGTTCATCTCGTTGCCTTCGCCACGGAAACGGAAATACAAAGACTTGAGGTTACGCAGATAGTAGATATTCTCCTTATCCAACTCATGTGCTTTCTCCAGGTAAGGCAAAGCCAGGTGGTAAGTCTTGTTAACTTCCTCCATTGCAGCATCATACTCCTTCTTGGTAGCCATTGGGTTAGAGTCAATCTTGTCGAACATCATAGCAGCCTTATCCATATAGATATAACCCAAACCGGCAGTTGCTTCAGGGTCGTTGGCGTTGATAGCAAGTGCTTCGTTGTATGCAGCCATAGCGGCATCGAAGTTCTTCATATCAGAGTAGAGACGGCCGAGGATAGTACGATATTGGGTAACAGAAGGCTCCTTCTCGATAGCACGATTGAGGCAATCGATAGCCTTCTCCTGCTCGTTAACAGAGATGTAGTGGTTGATCAGGCTCTGGATGAACCAAGGCTCATCAGGGAACTGACGGAAACCATCCTCCAATGCCTTAACGTACGCAACAGTATCTTTCTGCTCTTTGTTGATCTCAGCCAAAGCGGTGCATGCGAAAACAACGTGCTTCTTCAGCGCCTTGTCAGCATCCTCGTTGCACAACTCGTTGAGCACCTTCTTTGCCTCGTCGTAGCGACCTGCTTTTTTTGCGAACAAACCGGCATAGTACTTGAACTCATAGTAAGTAGTATCACGAACCACCTTCTCCTGCAGTTTTGGCTCCTGCATCATCTCCAATGCTGGGATATTGAGGTGCTTCATCACTACGTCATAAGCCTCACTTGACTTATCTTCGTTGTTCAAATTGATGGCATATGAAACGAGGTAGTACTTCTGATAGTACTCTGCCACCTTCTCTGCGATCTGCTTGCTCAGTTTTGGATCAGCAGGTTTCATGTTACCCTTCTTGTCTGCTACGAGCGTCTGAGCGAGCTTATCTGCCTGCATCCAGTAGTCGTATGACTCGTTTACGGCCTTGTTCAGTACAGCTTCGTCCAGAGTTTTGCCGAATACCTGACTTTGAACTACGTTGTACTCGATTTCCTTGTAGCCAATCAGACCAGCTACAAACCAGGTGTTAGCCTGTCCCTTGGTCTCGTCGTTTACCAGCGCCTCAGCGATAGATTGACGTGCACCTACGAAATCAGGATTCTCTGTGCTCATTGCCTTGTTCTTAGCGGTAGCAACAGCTTTCTTTTGTGCAAAGCAGCAAGTGCTAGCCAGCACCACTGCCATCATGATCATAATCTTTTTCATGATTGTAATTTGTTTTTATGCGAGGGTGAATGTACTCGGTGGTTCCACCCACCCTCTGGTTAGTTATTCGTTTGTTTCAGTTGGTTGTTCTGTCTCTGCAGGAGCCTCAGCAGCGTTTTCTTCCACTACCACCTCAGCCTGCTCTTCATCCTTAGGAACGATACAGCTGAATGCGATAGCATCCTGACGCTTGCTCAGTTCGATCAGTTTGACACCTTGTGTATTGCGGCCCAAAACGCTGATCTCGCTTATTGCCATTCGGATAGCCACACCCGACTTATTGATCAGCATCAGGTCATTCTCATCGGTCACAGCGTCGATAGCAATCAGGTTACCCGTCTTGTCGGTCAGATTCATCGTCGTAACGCCCTTGCCACCGCGGTTGGTGATACGGTAAACAGGTTCGCCATTTTCGTCGTTGAGCAGGGTACGCTTACCATAGCCCTTCTCCGAAATAACGAGAATCGTCTCCTCACTTCCCTTAGATACACAAACCATGCCAATTGCTGCATCGTTCTCATCTTCAAGGGTGATTGCACGTACACCTGACGTATCACGACCCATAGCACGAACGCCAGCTTCATCGAAGTGAACAGCCTTGCCCTGGCGTGATGCTACCAGGATTTCGCTGTTGCCATCGGTCATCGCCACACGTATCAGTTGGTCACCATCACGCAGATCAATAGCAATGATACCATTTGTACGTGGACGAGAGTATTGCTCGAGAGAAGTCTTCTTGATCAAACCATTCTTGGTCAGGAATACCAAATAGTGCGAGTTGACAAAATCAGCGTCATTCAGGCCCTTCACATTGATAAATGCACGAATCTTATCGCCCTTCTGAATATTGATCATGTTCTGAATAGCGCGCCCCTTAGAAGCCTTATTGCCTTCCGGTATCTCATAAACTTTCAGCCAGAACACCTGACCATTCTCGGTGAAGAACATCATCGTTGAGTGCATAGATGCGGTATGCACGTATTCGATAAAGTCTTCGTCGCGGGTAGCCGAACCCTTCGCACCCATACCGCCACGGCCTTGTGCACGGAAGTCAGCCAGCGGAGTACGCTTGATATAGCCCAAGTGAGAGATTGTGATTACCATCTCGTCGTCGGCATACATATCCTCCGGATTGAACTCGGTAGCCATTGGAACGATCTTGGTACGACGCTCGTCTGCGAATTTCTCCTTCACTTCGATCAACTCTTCTTTGATCAGTTCGTAGCGAAGGTGCTCGTTAGCCAACAATTCGTTGAGGTGTGCAATCTTTTTCTCCAACTCCTCATATTCGTTCTTTAACTCATCAATACGCAGGCCTGTCAATTGGCTCAATCGCATATCCACGATAGCTTTTGACTGCAGGTTATCCAAACCGAAACGAGCCTCCAAATTCGTTTGAGCATCAGCAGGAGTACGACTGGCGCGAATAATCTTCACCACTTCGTCGATATTATCTACCGCGATAATCAAACCCTCCAGGATATGAGCACGCTCTTCAGCCTTCTTCAACTCATAACGAGTACGACGAGTCACCACATCCATGCGGTGCTCCACGAAATTAGCAATCAGGTCCTTCAGATTCAGCAACATCGGACGGCCCTTCACCAGAGCGATATTGTTTACTGAGAAAGAAGACTGCAAAGCCGTAAACTTATACAACTTATTCAGTACCACCTGCGCATTGGCGTCACGGCGAATCTCAATAATAATACGAATATCGCGCTTTGACTGGTCGCTAATACCGGTAATACCCTCTATTTTCTTCTCATTCGCAAGGTCTGCTATATTCTTTACAAGATCAGACTTCACGATACCATAAGGCAACTCCGTAATCACGATGCGCTCACGACCATTGTCCTCAGTCTCGATATCCGCATTCGAACGAATCACGATGCGACCACGACCGGTCTCAAATGCCTCACGAACACCCGCAATACCATAGATAGTACCACCCGTTGGAAAATCAGGCGCCTTGATATGCTGCATCAGGCCATCGACATCTATCTCAGGATTATCGATATAAGCCACACAACCATCAATCACTTCACCCAGATTATGCGTTGGCATGTTCGTCGCCATACCTACCGCAATACCGCTGGCACCATTCACCAGCAGATTAGGGAAACGGCATGGCAAAACGGTTGGCTCACGCAGCGAGTCATCAAAGTTCAACTGCATATCCACGGTATCCTTCTCAATATCACGAAGCATCTCCTCCGCAATCTTAGAAAGACGCGCCTCGGTATAACGCATGGCCGCAGGACCATCACCGTCCACCGAACCAAAGTTACCCTGACCATCTACCAATGGATAACGCATTGCCCAAGGCTGAGCCATACGAACCAAGGTACCATAAATAGAACTGTCACCATGTGGGTGATACTTACCCATTACCTCACCAACGATACGAGCTGATTTCTTCGTTGGCTTGTCGCTGGTATTACCCAGCTCGTTCATTCCGAACAACACGCGCCTGTGAACAGGCTTAAAACCGTCACGCACATCTGGTAACGCACGCGAAACGATTACGCTCATCGAATAGTCAATATACGAGGTTCGCATCTCCTCGTCGATATTAACCTTCAAAATTCTGTCTTCACTCATTTTTTATATATTTTTTTCTTTAATTATTCCATGCCTTCTCCTTCCGGAGCCATTTCGCATCCACACCTAATCATCCGCCTCACGCCCGCATCTTCAAGCGCATATATGTACGCGTGAGCGCGCACGCTATAAATAATGTGCAAAGATAATACTTTTTTTTGACATACGCAAATTTTTTCACACTTTTTCAGTTGTTTTTTATTAAAAAACGCACTTTTTTTGTTTATTTCAAAAAAAACAAGTAATTTTGCGCCCAAAATCCTTATTTTTATGGTATTAGGGTAACCCAATACCCACACTCTACACACGAATCATACACCATGACTACCGAGCAATTTCAGCAGGACGAGCGCTATCTTCGGCTACTCAGCGAAAAATTTCCCACCATATCAGCTGCCGCTACAGAGATTATCAACCTGGAAGCAATTCTCTCCCTTCCCAAAGGGACCGAACATTTCGTATCCGACCTCCACGGAGCCGACGAAGCATTTCTACATGTCCTCAAAAATGCATCAGGAGTCATCCGCCGAAAAGTGGACGATATCTATGGAGACACACTACCCGAGGAAGAGAAACGCGCACTCTGCGCCATGATTTACTACCCCGAGGAACGACTGGCCTATTGCCATCAGCAGAAGGGCGACATCTCTGATGTGTACAAGACCCGACTGCTTCAGGTAGCCGCCATTGCGCGCGCCGTTACAGTCAAATACACGCGCTCTAAGGTACGCAAACTCATTCGTAAGGACTATGCCTACATCATCGAAGAACTCCTAACAGAGGGCAATTATGACCGCGACAGGCAGTATTATTACAACACCATCATCGATTCCATTATCGCGACAGGCAAAGCCGAAGACATTCTCAAAACCCTTTGCCACCTCATTCACCATCTCGTAATCGACAAGCTGCACATCGTAGGTGACATCTTCGACCGCGGACCGGGCGCAGCGCGCATCCTGGACCACCTCTGCGGCTATCATGACTTTGATATCCAATGGGGCAATCATGACATCGAATGGATGGGAGCAGCTGCAGGAAACTGGGCCCTTATCGCTACGGTTCTTCGCGTCAGCATCCGATATGCCAACGTAGAAACACTCGAAGAGGACTATGCTGTCAACCTGTTGCCTCTTGCCACTTTTGCCCTGCAAACCTACGGAAACGACCCTTGTAAGCAATTCCAGACCAAGGATTTCGAAAGCAACGAACGCATGAAACGCTCTGCCGACCTCATGGCCAAAATGCACAAAGCCATCTCCATCATCCAGTTCAAGCTGGAGGGTCAAGCTATCCTTCGCCATCCGGAATACGAGATGCAAGACCGTCTTCTTCTGGATAAAATAGACTTCACCAACGGCACTATCACCCTTCCTTCAGCCGATCCATCTGCCGTTCGCACCTATAGTCTTCTTGACACCCATTTCCCGACTATCGATCCCGAGAATCCATACCGCCTGACGGAAGAGGAAGAGCAACTCATGGAAGGACTGGCCCACTCGTTTCTTCAGTCCGAGCGCCTGCAACGCCACATCTCCTGCCTCTACAACCACGGCTCTCTCTTCCTCTCCGTGAACAACTGCCTCCTCTACCATGCCGCCATACCGATGAACGCAGACGGCTCTTTTACTGAGGTAAACGTATGCGGCAAAACAGTCAAAGGACGTGCCCTCATGGAGCGTATCGACCACGTTATTCGTGAAGCCTACTACGGCACAGACAGCCGTTCGTTTGCAAGCCAACGAAATGCCCAACCTGTTGTCAACGAACAATTGGACTACATGTGGTATCTCTGGTGCGGTCCGCAATCGCCTCTTTACAACAAGGACAAGATGACCACTTTTGAGCGCTATTTCATTGGGGACAAGGACCTGGAGAAAGAAACCAAAGGCGCCTACTACGTTTTGGCCAACCAGCGTCCGGCCTGCGAAGCCATCCTGCGCGAGTTTGGGCTTGATCCTGCCGTTTCCAAGATCATCAACGGACATATTCCTGTCCACACCCTCAAAGGAGAGTCTCCGCTCCGCGCAGAAGGCATGCGACTGGTGATAGACGGCGGTTTCTCCAAGCCCTATCAGGCCAAAACCGGCATAGCCGGCTACACACTCATCTACAACAGCCATCGCATGCAGCTCATCGCCCACAGCGCTTTCCCCGGGCGCGCAGAAGCCGTTCGTACGGGCGAGGATATTCAACAACGTGTACTCCTGCTGGACTTCACCAATCCCGACCCCAACACGGCCGCTCACTACCCTTCTCGCCGTCTCCACGTGCGCGACACCAATATCGGCCGCGAGTTGCAAGCGCAAGTCCGCGACCTGAATCTGCTCCTCTATGCCTACACACATGGTCTTCTCAAGGAAAAATAAGCGCGCACATCCACAAAAGGCGCGCCCATAGAAACAGGATACAAAACTATAGGCACAGCCATAGAAAAGACAAACTTCAGGAAACAACACAAAAAACTCCGCCATCCGCGGAGTTTTTTGTTGTATCTGCATGACCAATATAGCTTGTGAACGAAGCTGTTCAGCCCGATTTATTACTAATATATGCGTTTCAAATCATTCGAACGCACCCATCTGGAGCATAGAAACCTCCTGTTGTGTCAGGAAACGGTACTTGCCACGAGACACATTCTTCTTGGTCAGACCGGCAAACGATACGCGGTCCAGCTGAACGACCTTGTAGCCCACCTTCTCGAACATACGGCGAACAACGCGGTTCTGACCGGAGTGAATCTGCAAACCTACGTGCTTGCGATCACCCTCCTTAGGGAACTCCAACGCATCCGGCACAATAATCTCGTCGTCGAGCATCACACCTGCCATCAGTTCCACGTAAGCATCTTCGGTCAACTCTTTATCCAAAGTAGCGGCATAGATTTTCTTTTTTCCAAACTTAGGATGAGTCAACTTGGCAGCCAGGTCACCATCGTTGGTCAGCAAGAGCACGCCGGTGGTGTTGCGGTCCAGACGACCTACCGGATAAACACGCTCGGAGCATGCTGTCTTAACCAAATCCATAACGGTATGGCGCTCCTGTGGGTCATCGGTAGTCGTCACCGTGTTCTTTGGTTTATTGAGAAGGATATACACTTTCTTCTCGCGACGAACAGGCTGATCATGGAATTTCACCACATCAGTAGGCAGCACTTTAGCGCCCAACTCGCTGACAACCATGCCATTAACGGTAATCACGCCAGCCATGATGAAATCATCAGCCTCGCGACGAGAGCATACTCCGGCATTGGCCAGATATTTGTTCAAACGAATAGGCTTGGTTGGATCCTCATATTTCTCGATATACTCCACACGCTTTTTCTTGCTGTAGAGACCGGGATTGTTTTGCGTGCGACGAGCCTTTGGACGCGGAGCACCTGCAGGAGCAAAAGCACGTGGTCCATCTTCGCCGCGGTATCCATTGTTGTTAAACCGAGGACGCTGAGGTCGCGCTTCCGAAGGGAAACCGCCCTCGTTGCCAAAGCCATTGTTGCCGGCATTGAAGCGAGGACGCTCGCTACGCTGCTGGTAGCCACCCTCATTGTTGTAGCCACCATTGCCAAAACGATTGCCACTATTGAAGCGAGGACGCTCGCTGCGCTGCTGGTAGCCGCCTTCATTTTCTCCTTGGCGACCATAAGCGCTGTTGTTGCCATAGCCACCACCGAAACGTGGTCGCTCGCTGCGCTGCTGATAGCCTCCTTCGTTATTTGACTGATTGCCATAGCCACCACCGAAACGTGGACGCTCGCTGCGCTGCTGGTAACCGCCTTCGCCGTTACCATTGCGTGAATTATTGAATCGAGGGCGACGCTGCTGAGCACGACCTTCACCGGCCTGCTGGAAACGTGGGCGCTGTTGGCCCTCTGAGTTATTACCAAAGTTTGAGTAGTTAGAACGGGATGAGTAGCCATCGCGGCCACGATTTTCGTAATCCATCTTTCCTGAATCTTAAAAGGTTATTGGATGATTGGGTGGTAGTACAAATAGTGTTATCCAAACCAATCAAAGCAGATTAATATGTTTAGATTTGCATCCTGATGACTTGTGTTTTTTCGAAGCGTCTTCTCGAC
>JAKSNQ010000002.1 GCA_024399615.1 Paludibacteraceae bacterium
TAACAATTAACGGGCAAAGCCCTAATTAACGGGCAAGCCCTAATTAACAATTAACGGGCAAAGCCCTAATTAACGGGCAAGCCCTAATTAACAATTAACAATTAACAATTAACGCCCTGAAGGGCTATTAACAATTAACGGGCAAGCCCTAATTAACAATTAACAATTAACGGGCAAGCCCTAATTAACAATTAACAATTAACGGGCAAAGCCCTAATTAACAATTAACGCCTGAAGGGTACGTTATTGCTATTTGTTATTAGTCCTGCAAATGCAGAAGAACAGCTTCTTCGATGGCCGTGCCGCGTAAGCCGCGAGCCAAGATGATACCATCTGCATCTATCATCAAAATCTCAGGAATACCCTTGATGCCATATGCGTCCGAGCCAATAGACTGCGCATTAAGAATCTGTGGATATGGGATACCATGTTCCTCGATCGCTTTGAGCGAAGCCTCAGGCGCATCCCATGTGGCTACTCCCAACACTTCGACTCCCTGATCCTTGTACCTTTGGTACACATCGATCAGGAAAGGTAACTCGCGCTTGCAAGGACCACACCACGAAGCCCAAAAATCGACAATAGTCAGTCGGTTCTTCCCGCCGATATAGTCGCTCAGGCGCTGCGTCTCACCATTGTACTCCACCTCGATGTCGATATATGGTTGACCGACAGCAGAGTGCTTCACTATCGCCCAATTCTCCAGAATCTTCTGTGTCAATCCGGGCTGTTTGGCCCCTTCTTCCAATAGGTCGAAGGCCGCTTCTGCTTCTTCCTGCTCAACAAACATGTCCAGGTAGTAGAGCAGCAGACTTCCCAGGGCATCGTTGGTATGCAGCACGATGGCGTCGCTGATGATGGTGGCTACCGCGGCCTCGTTAGGCGCGTCTTCCAGTCGGGTAAACAGCTGGTGCAGACTGTCGTTGAGCGGTGTGCCTGTGATAGTGCCATCGCCGGTCAGGTCCACCATGACAGTGCCCTGATCTCCAATAAACTCGTCACGGAAACGGATGTCGGGAATAGACAGGCGATAGACCTCGCCAACAGCGGCCGTGGTCTGCCAGTGTGCTACTCCGTTCGTTATCATGACAGAATCAACCATTGTGCCTTTGTCCGCCAGATTGCAGATGTAAGCCATGGCTTGTAGTGATGAGTCGGCCTGAATGTCAATAATCACATTCGTTTGCTTTTGGCAAGCCACCAGGGCCAGCGCTACCATTGAGAAAAAAAGAATACGTTTCATGTCTATGTGTTAATAAGGAGTGTTCTAAAAAGTCCCCGTTTATCATTTGGTGCTCTGCGCATCTATGCGGAGCTGCATGTTGCGAATGTAGGTGGTGTCTATTCGACAATGCGTTCGTGGGCAGTTGTCCAAGATATCGAAGATGGCCTTGTGTATGGTGGCATAATCCATTCCCTCGCGCCCGCGCAGGTCGCGTATAGAAAAATAGGTGTAGTGGTCCGCCTCGGCATAGTCCATCACGTTTTGCCAATTGTCCGGTGCATCAAACCCGAGCCATGACTCGGCACGTCCGTCCTGTCCCATCTGCTCGGAATGTGCCATTTTCTTGTATGGCCAGAACGTGTAACCGATATTGTGCTCGCTCATGATGCTGCACATTTCCGCCACCCATGTGAGGGTGTTATGTCCGGTTTCGCCCATGTACATGCACAGCTGCGTGCTATCCCTCCAGTCGATGAAATCCTGTATTCCTTCCAGCGTGGATGGTTGTCCGTAGCGATGGCAGGTCCACATGATGTTATCATCAAAATGCCAGTCGGTGAACACTCCCCTGAAGGTACCGTTCCATTGTGCACCTCCCAACAGGATGATATGGTGCTGATCGACCTTGCGAATAGCGGCAACGGTACGCTTGTAGAGAGGCTCCAGTTGGGCATTCAGTTGGGCTAAATCCTGCTGGAAATAGTGCGCAATGGGTTCGTTTATCAGTTCGTAACCCAGGATCACCGGTTCGTCATGGTAACGCTCGGCTATCCTGGTCCAGATGTCCACGAAGAGCTGCCGGGAGGTCTCGGATACCATCAGCCAAGGGTAGCCATAGCTGTCATCGATATTATCTCCGGTCTGTCCTCCGGGCGCATCATGCATGTCCAGAATCAGTCGCAGATGATGGCGTCGGCACCATGCTATCGTGCTATCCATTCGTATGAATCCCTCCTCGGGATTGTTGTTTCCCAGATAGTAATCGGTGGTAAAGAGCTTGTAGTGGAAGGGCAGTCGGATGGTGTTGGCCCCGGTAGCGGCGATGAAGCAGATGTCGTCCTCGGTGATATACTCCTCTTTCCATCTCTGCCAGAACCGTGCCGTCTCGTCCGGGCCTATCAGTTGGCAGAAGACCTGATCGATCTGAGCGGCCGCATTGCAGCGTCGGAAACGGAACATATATCCCTCCGGGTTCAGCCAGTTCCCCAGATTGGTTCCGCGTATGAAAAATGTGTCGCCCTCGGCGTCAAGTATGTGTGCCCCGGCTACATGCAGATAGTTGGGACCGGTTTCTGGCGTGACGGAGCAACCCGTCATGAGGAGCAGCAATGCTGCCAAAAACGGAAAGAATAGTTTCATACCTTTGAAAATGATGGTTCAGTAGAAGTGCATCTAAAAACAAAAATCGTCCGCCATGACAGACGGACGATTTCCTTTCTCGCCAAGTATTACTTACGAATACCAAGAGCCTTGATGATAGCGCGATAACGCTCGATGTCCTGAGCCTTCAGGTAGTCAAGCATAGAACGACGCTTACCAACGAGTGCAGCCAATGCATGAGCGGTACCTACGTCCTTGTGGTTCTTCTTCATATGCTCCGTCAAGTGCTTGATACGGAAGGTGAAGAGTGCGATCTGGCTCTCAGCAGAGCCGGTGTTCTTGGCATCGTTGCCATACTGAGCAAAAATCTCAGCTTTTTTTGCGGAATCCAAATACATGGTAGTTGTGTAATAAAAATGTTAAACGATGATGCCCTTGTGGTAACCTGACGTATGCACAAAGGCACATTTATAAATCATTTTGTGCTCTCGCCGAAGCGCATAACTCCAAAATGCGCTGCAAAGGTACAGCTTTTTTTTGAAATGACCAAATTTTTTGGCGAAATAGTTGCGGGAACATCTGATTTTTGTCCCGTTACCGCTCGCCGAGAGCAGACAATAGTCGTTGATTAGCGTGCCGCGATGATAGCCTCGAACTTCTCAGCTACCAATGCAGCGCCACCAATCAGGCCACCGTCGATGTCAGGGCAAGAGAAGAGCTCTGCTGCATTCTTCTCGTTGCATGAACCACCATAGAGGATAGTCGTGTCGTCTGCAACCTGAGCGTCGTACTTCTCAGCTACGAGTGAACGGATGTATGCGTGAATCTCCTGTGCCTGCTCAGGAGTAGCAGTCAGGCCGGTACCGATAGCCCATACAGGTTCGTAAGCGAGCGTGATATTCTTCCACTCCTCAGCGGTGAGGTTAAATACAGATCCCTCGAGTTGTGCCTTAACGACTTCGTTCTGCTTGCCAGCTTCGCGCTCCTCTTTTACCTCGCCGATGCAGAAGATCACCTTGAGGTTGTTGGCGAGTGCCAGTTTCACTTTCTCAGCGAGCACAGCATAGTCCTCGTGATAGTATGCACGACGCTCAGAGTGGCCCAAGATGCAGTACTCAGCGCCGGTAGAAGCCACCATCGCAGCAGATACCTCACCGGTGTAAGCACCCTTCTCCTTGTCAGCGCAGTTCTCAGCAGCCACCTTGATAGCAGAGTCCTTCAGGAGCTCAGCTACAGTTGCCAAGTGGATGAATGGTGTGCCGATTACGACAGCACAATTAGGGTTCTTAACGTCATTTTTCAGTTCGGTAGCCAGAGCTACACCTTCTTGCAGGGTCTTGTTCATTTTCCAGTTGCCTGCAACCATTTTGATTCTTGCCATAATAAATTTATTTTTAAAATGTTAAATTATTGATTATCGATTTCTTAAATTATATTTGTCCATAACGATACCATTCTGCATGGTGACGATACCGGGATTGGCTCGCACGATGGTCTTAAGCGTGACAGGGTCGCATGAGTAAACAGGGTAGTCATAGCCGGTAGCCAGACGGAATGCCTCAATCTCCTCTTCGCCCGAACCTGTGATGAGGTAGAATGGCCGGTCGTTAGCCTCGGCCTCGGCCGCCATCTCGTTGAGTCGGGTCGCCTGACGCAGGTCGGTCTTCTCGACCTTGTAGAGGATAGCCAATGTCACTTCGCGCTCGTCGTAGAGCACATCATCGGTGATGTCCTCATAGTCCTCATCGTAGATGATGAAATCGTGAACAGGCGCCTCGTAGCCCTTCTTGATGAGTGTGGATTTTTGGTCAACAAAAGTCCATGAGGGGTCATCTTTCGGGTAATCGGCCAAGGTGAACTCCTGCTCCACGCCATCTTTCGCATAGATAAAGGTGATGGCATATTCGTCTTGTGGTGCTCCCTCGGGAATCTCCATCAGTTCGGGGATGTTGTTTCCGATGCGGTACGGACGGAAATCCATAACCGGCAGATGGGTGCGGCTGAAGGCCATGAATCCCATCACAAAACCGAGCGCCAAGCAGCAGATGCCGAGTTCGACAACCGGCGTGAACAGGCGCGGAATGTACTTGCGCGTCAGCAGCAAAACCGCCACGAGCACGAGGAGCACGATGTTTTTCCAGAAGGTCTGCCAATTGGTGAGCACCAACGCGTCGCCGAAACACCCACAGTCGGACACGGGGTTCTCCAGCGCGATGTAGAGCGTGAGTGGCGTCATGAAGAGCATCATCGCCAAGGCCAGCCATGAGGTGACTTTGGTCCACACATTGGTCAGCAGGAGCACACCGAGCACAAACTCGAATGCAATGAGGCCCCATGCCGCTACTTCTGCCAGAGGGGTCAGCGAGGTGAAGAATCCGCCGAAAGCGTTGAGATAATCCTCAATCTTGTAGGTGGTGCCCAGAGGGTCGATGGCTTTGACAAAACCGGAGAAAATAAAGGTTATGCCCAGCAGTACACGGGCGATGGAACCGATGAAGTGGAGTGGTTTATTGTTCATTTTCCAGCATTTTGATAAGGTAAAAAACAGAATAGTTGAGCATGTCAAAATAGTTTCCGTCAGCCCCTTCGGAGATGAGTGTTTGACCATCGTTTGCCGCAATCTGCTTGTTTCGATTG
This sequence comes from Paludibacteraceae bacterium, assembly GCA_024399615.1. Lineage (GTDB taxonomy): Bacteria > Bacteroidota > Bacteroidia > Bacteroidales > Paludibacteraceae > Colicola. Next base: position 5,183 of record JAKSNQ010000002.1, read on the forward strand.
ATCTTGGTGAGGATGATGTCGGTCAGGGAGGAGGGTAACATGTCGCGCCATGCCTCGCCGTAGTCGTGATTTTTTTTCATCATCAGCGCTTTGGCTTCGCCTGCATACTTGTCATAGAGGGCAGTTGCTTCTTCGGCAGACATGTCCACGGTATCGGCATAGCCTTTCTCGAGCTGAATGAGTCCCATGATGGAATAGTTGACGATGGCCATCAGTTCTCCCTGAATGCTATCGCCGATGAGGTTGACCCCGGTGGTCTCGATGGTGCGAATGCGCTTGGCCTTGATGAAGAGTTGGTCATTGACGGTCTGTGGACGCATGATTCGCCATGATGGACCATAATCCTTCATCTTCAGCACGTACACCTTGCGGCAGCTGTCAATCACCTGATCGTATTGTTTGCTTGTATTTGGCATGTTGTTTGGTTGTTTAGCCCGAGGACGGTAGGAAAGGGGGCGTTCAGCCCTTCATTATCTCGAGCAGTTGTGAGAGTGTGACTTTGCGCTGCTCGCCGGAGGTCATGTTTTTCAGCATCACCACCTGCTCAGCCATCTCGTCCCCTCCTACGATAGCGACGAATGGGATGGCCTTGCTGTCGGCGTAACCCATCTGTTTTTTCATCTTGGTAGCTTCGGGGAAGACCTCCACGTTGAGTCCCTCCGCACGGAGTTGCTTTGCCCACGTGAGTGCGTATCGCAGTTCGTCGGTACCGAATGTAGCGAAAAGCAGCTGTGTGCTCTGAAGCACATCTTGTGGATAGAGGTCCAGTTCCGTCAGCACATCGTAGATACGATCCGCACCAAACGAGATGCCTACACCCGACACACCCGGCATTCCGAAGATGCCGGTAAGGTTGTCGTATCGTCCACCGCCGGTGATAGAGCCCATCTGCACATCCAGCGCCTTCACCTCAAAGATGGCTCCGGTATAGTAGTTCAAACCGCGTGCCAAGGTCAGGTCCAACTCGATGTTCAGGTTGACCCCTGCAGCCTCACACAGTCCAAAGATGGTCTCTGTCTCCTCTATACCCTTGACTCCCGTCTCGCTGCCGGCCAGTACCGTGCGCAGAGTCGCCAGCTTGTCGGCATTGGTGCCGCTCAGCGCCAGGATAGGCTGCAGGGCCTCCACTGCCTCTTGGCTCAATCCCTTGCTCAGCAACTCTTCGTTCACCTTGTCGAGGCCAATCTTGTCCATCTTGTCGATGGCCACGGTGATGTCCACAATGCGCTCAGGGCAGCCGATGTACTCGGCAATGCCGGCCAAAATCTTGCGGTTGTTCAGTTTCAGACAAACGCGTATGCCGAGGCGGCGATACACCTCCTCTACGATCTGAATCAACTCCAGTTCGCTGACCAGCGAGTCTGTTCCCACGACGTCAACGTCGCACTGGTAAAACTCGCGATAGCGCCCTTTCTGTGGGCGGTCTGCTCGCCATACCGGCTGGATCTGATAGCGCTTGAACGGAAAACTGATATCATTGCGGTACTGTGTGACGAAGCGCGCGAAAGGTACGGTGAGGTCGTAACGCAGACCTTTCTCGCTCACCTTGCCGGTAAGTGCACCGATGGTTTGGGTCTGTAGTGCTTCGCCATCGAGGGCGGCTTTCCAGTCTCCCGAGTTGAGAATCTTAAACAAGAGTTTGTCTCCCTCTTCGCCGTACTTGCCCATCAGGGTGGACAGGTTTTCAAGAGCAGGTGTCTCGATCTGCTGAAAACCATACAGACGGAAAACGGATTTGATTGTGTCGAAAATATAGTTGCGACGTGCCATCTGCAGTGGCGAAAAGTCGCGCGTGCCCTTAGGAATAGAGGGCTTGGTAATCTGAGCCATGAGTTAATAATGTATGATTTAGCGGGGACCCAAAGTCCCCCGTTGGTTATCGTAGTGTAGCGTCGAGGATGGTGTCGGAAGTGCCGATATCCTCGAGGATATATCGCTTGGCATTGGCACCTATCGTCTCGTGCTCGGCAAGCGCATGACTGAGTGCGTTCTCCAGCGAGCGACTGTCTTTTACACAGATGGCGCCTCCCTGTTCCAACAGGTGGACGGCCTCTCGTGAGTGGCGATAATGTGTGCCAAAGATTACGGGCAGGGACTGCGCCGCCGGTTCTACCACGTTGTGTACCCCCTGGTCAAACCCTCCGCCGATATATGCTACATGTCCGTAACGATAGCATAATGCGAGGTTGACCGGTTTGTCAATCAGTAGCGTCTGGCAGGCTGTGAGGTTCTGCATAGTAGCCTGCGAAAGGCGAACAAAGCGTCCCTGAAACAAGTTGAAGATGAAGTGTATGTGCTCGTCGGATATGTCGTGAGGCGCCAGCACCAGCTTGAGTTCGGGATGCTCGTGCATATATTCGGCCAACAGCCGCTCGTCGCTTGGCCAGGTGTCCGCGGCTACAATCAACTGATGGCTGACAGGCAGGATGATGCTGTCTGGGGTGACGCGTGGTTCGACAAATCGCTCCAGCTGAATGACCTCCCGCCGCTGCGTGCTCAGGTCGTATGCGCGATCAACGAGTGTGTTGCCGGCTACGATTGTGTTGGTAATCTTTTGGTTTTCCAGACGGTCGCGTGAGGCCTCGTCTTGCACAAAAATGATATTGAAGCACTTCAGGGTCTTGCGCTCAGACCATCTGCTCCATCGCATACTGCTGTGTCTCTCGCCAATCAGGGCATTCAGCAGATAGACTTGCTGTTCGGCCTTGCGTAACGCACGAATATATGCTTCTACATGGGCATATGATACGAAGAAAGCCATCTCAATCTTCGTGTTTTCGAGCCATTGCTTCACATTCTTTCGGTTGGCCTTGGGGAGTACCTGCGCCTCGTCAATAAGCGAATCCGTCTTGTGCCGTTCACATGCTTCGGGAGAAGAGAAGGTGACAAGAATCCTCTTGTATCCATAGCGATGACGGATGCGCTCCATCAGCGGATACACCTGTTCCCATTCGCTTTGCGAGGTTACGTGAAACCAGATATATGTATAATCTTGCGACATTATTTTATAAGATACATGTGCCTACGCGGCAGGGTGAGCGAGCGCACCTGTGAGTGCGTATATGTGCCCGAATGTGCGCCTGCGTGCGCAGCGTATGTGCATATTTCGGTGCAAAGATACACATTTTTTTGCATATATCAAAAAAAAATAGTAATTTTGCGGCAAAAATGTGCGCAGTTCGCTAACTGGACTTTGCAAACCTGAGAAAATATGTCGAAAGAAACCATTTTATTAGCTATAGAATCGTCGTGTGATGACACGTCTGCGGCGGTGATTCGTGATGGCCTGTTGCTCAGCAATGTGACGGCCTCTCAGTCGGTACATGAGGAGTATGGTGGCGTGGTGCCGGAGTTGGCCAGCCGCGCACATCAGCAGAATATCGTTCCTGTGATAGATACGGCTCTCAAGCGTGCCGGTGTGGACAAGTCGGACCTGTCCGCAATCGCTTTCACTCGTGGTCCCGGACTGTTGGGTTCGCTGCTGGTGGGCACCTCTTTTGCCAAGGGCCTGGCGTTGGGCGTGGCTGCAGCCAAGGGAGATGCTCAGTCAAAGGCGTGTCCCCTGGTCGAAGTGAACCATCTGCAGGGGCACATCATGGCACATTTTGTAGAGCCTTCTCCAGAGATGGTGCGGGCGGGCATGATCAAGGGCATGACTGAGGAGCAGTTGCCTCTCAAGCATCCCTCTTTCCCGTTTTTGTGTCTGCTGGTCAGTGGCGGAAACAGCCAAATCGTGCTGGTCAAGAGCCATCATGAGATGGAGATTATCGGTCAGACCATAGACGATGCTGCCGGCGAAGCGTTTGACAAGTGCGCCAAAGTGCTGGGCTTGCCTTATCCCGGTGGCCCATGGATTGACAAACTGGCCAAAGAAGGTAATCCGGAAGCCTTTCAGTTTGCCAAGCCCAATATCGCGGGCTACAACTATTCGTTCTCCGGTCTGAAGACATCGTTTCTGTACACGCTTCGCGACCTGATGAAGGCAGAGAACTTGGATTCGATCGAAGCCCTTTGTGACGCGCATCCTCACCTGCAAAAAGACCTGTGCGCATCGCTGCAGAAAACGGTTATCGACATCCTTATGAAAAAACTGCGAAAGGCGGCCAAAGACCTGAATATCAATACGGTGGCAGTGGCCGGGGGCGTGAGCGCCAATAGCGGTTTGCGTCAGGCCTTTCTGGATTATGGCAAGCGTTACCATGCGCATGTGTTTATCCCACCATTCTCGTTTACGACCGACAATGCCGCCATGATTGCGCAAGCCGGGTACTACAAGTTCCTAGCAGGTGAGTATTGTTCGCTGGACAAGGCACCCTTCGCCAAAACGACCATTTGATCGTTTCGGAGGTGACGAATGCTATAGACAATGTCTTCTATGAAGAAAATACTCGGTCCATATTACGACATACTCTTATTTGCAGTATGTATGATGGCAGCCAATTATTTCTGGAAACTCACCATTGTGAGCGATGAGATAATCAGGGACGGCAATGCCGGAATGGTTCTGTTTCTGGGCATGAACCTGTCGCCCCTCTTCAATGTCGTTGCCGAACATACCGCTTCGTTGGTGTCGGCTCTTCTGCAATGGACCCGCCATGATGTGCACTATCTGCCCCCCTATACAATCCGTTTTGACGCGGGATTTACGATGAATATCGTATGGGGGTGCACGGCTTTGAAACAGTCGTTTATCTGGTTGGTTATCATGCTGTTTGCCCGTGGAGTTCAGTGGCGTAAACTGTGGTTTATTCCTTTGGGTTGGCTGGTGATTTACCTTTTTAATGACCTGCGCATCTATTGTATAGGTCAGTTCTGCTCGGCTCACCCCGACATGTTCTCGTTCTGGCACGACTATTTTTTCAAGTACCTGTTTTATTTCATCATCTTCATGCTATGGGTGTGGTGGAACGAAAAATTGGGTAAAAAACATTCTGCTACTCCATCTGTTACGGCGAAACAAACAGTCGGGAATGTGGCTCTTGTTTGGGGAGTAACAAGTGCCATGGGCCTGTTGTTGGGCAGTTGCTCTCCTTCCGTCGAGCGGCAATTAGGCGACCTGACAGAGCGTGTTTTTGCCGGTCAGAACGAACCGGGAGCTGTGGTCTTGGTGCATGATGCCACGCACGATATATGTGTGTGTACGGGTGTGGCAGATATGGAGCAGGGCAGGCCTGTCAATAGGCAGACTCTTTTCAATATCGCCTCCTGTTCCAAGCAGTTTACCGCCGTGTCGGTACTGCAACTGGTCGCCGCCGGTAAGGTTTGTCTGAATGCTCCGATAGCAGATTATTTCCCCGAATATACGCATCCGTTGTGGCAGAAAGTGACCATAGCACATCTGCTTTCTCACTCGTCCGGCATCCCTGATGCACGTGATTATCTGCCTCGTGAGAAGAAGGTGTATGGCGACGAGGAACTCGCTACGGAATATATGCAATGGGTGGATTCTCTGCATTTTGAACCCGGCACGGCGTATGAGTATATCAATCCTACGTTTGTACTACTGGGCCAACTGGTGGAACGTGTCAGTGGCGAACCATACACCGAGTACGTGTATCGTCATGTGCTGCAGCCGGCCGGTATGCTTCACTCAACGTTTTTTGATCCGGCCAATCCCATCTTTGATGGCCATGCGCCGCAAGGTGCGAACACGTCGCATGGCTACGAGTATGCCGACGTAAGCGAAATGCCGGAGGAGCGACCGGCTTCTGTTGAGGCCGATATGCCCAAACAGTGGTATGAGTACGACTATGGTGAAGAAACCTTTTTTGCGACGCGTCCCGATGGCGGTCTGTACAGTTCAGCAGAAGACCTTCTGCGATGGGAGAACTATCTGCAGGCGCAAATGGCAGATACCACCTGTTTGGCTCGGTTGTTGCAGGATGCGATGCGTCCACATACCTGTGTGACAGGCAGCGTATGGAGCGATTATCAGAATCGTGAGGATACGTGGTATGGTTATGGTTGGTTTGTGGAACCGGAAAAAGGTTGCATTTATCACACGGGTGACAACGGGGGTTACAAGATATTGATAGCACGTTATCCTAAGAATGATGGTCTGCTAATTGTCTTGGCCAATCGTGCCGATTGGGATCGATATGCGTTCCAGACCCAAGTGGAAAAACTGATGGGTTGGTGAGTCGTTACGGCGTCACAGGCATCTGTCATCTATAAAAAAAAGCGTGCTCGGGAGGATTGAAACCATCGAGCACGCTGTTTTTATACGCAGTTTTCGCTTGTGTTATCGCAAGAAATCGCCATATTTAGGCGAGAAGGAGTCTCCTTTACTGAGGTCACCTGTGGTGAGACCTTTTTTCAACCAATGGTGACGCCACTCAGAACGTCCATGGTTGAAACTCTCAGGCACCTCGTACCCTTGCGCTTTTTTCTGCAGGTAGTCATCGCCGATTTTCATCGCCGCATTCAGGGCCTCGTCGATGTCACCATCTTCGATCGAGCCGAACATCTTGTTGTCGTGGTATGCCCACACGCCGGCATAGAAGTCGGCTTGTAACTCGAGTCGCACGCTGATCTGGTTGGCCTGCGTTTGGCTGACACGTGACATCTGATTGTGGGCTTGGCTGAGCGTACCCAGCAGGTACTGCACGTGGTGTCCTACCTCGTGTGCGATGACGTAGGCATATGCGAAATCGCCATCTGCGCCCAATGTTTTGCGCATGTTCTTGAAGAAAGTGAGGTCGATATATACCTTCTGGTCAGCGGAACAGTAGAATGGACCGGTTTGAGCCGTAGCTCCGCCGCAACCAGACTGTACGCTACCGCTAAACAGGACCAGGCCCGGCGCCTGATATTCTCCCCAACCATTCTCACGGAACAGTTTGGTCCATACGTCCTCGGTACCCGCCAGGATTTGCTTGGAGAAATGTGCCAGTTCGTCGGTATCGGAAGTGTCGATGGAACTGTCAACAGCCGTTGTTTGCTGTTGTGCCATCTGGCTGCCTACATTGTTGATAACGTCTCCCAGGTCACCGCCTGTGAGGAATGTGAAGAGAGCTATGATCAAGATGCCGCCGATGCCACCTATACCAGCCTTGGCACCACCTGACATTCTGCGGCGATCATCTACGTTGTTGCTTTCTCGTCGTCCGGTTAGATTCATAATCTTGATTTTCTATGTGAAGGATAAAAAACAAATGCCCCGGAGCGTGATACCCCAGGGCATTGTCGTGTGTTGTTTATCAGTCTTGGAACTTGGCGCAGATGAACTCGCGGTTGAGGCGAGCGATGTTTGCCAACGAAACAGACTTAGGGCACTCGGCAGCGCATGCGCCTGTGTTGGTACAGTTACCGAAACCGAGTTCGTCCATCTTAGCAACCATTGCCTTAGCGCGGCGTGCAGCTTCCACCTTGCCCTGTGGCAGGAGAGCGAGCTGGCTCACCTTAGCAGAGACGAAGAGCATGGCAGAACCGTTCTTACATGCAGCGGCACAAGCGCCGCAACCGATACATGAAGCAGCGTCCATTGCTTCGTCGGCTACCGGCTTAGGAATAGCAATAGAGTTTGCGTCAGGTACACCGCCGGTGTTAACAGATACGAAGCCACCAGCCTGCATGATCTTGTCGTAAGCACCACGATCCACCATGAGGTCCTTGATTACAGGGAATGCACGGCTACGCCATGGTTCGATGGTGATGGTTTCGCCATCGTGGAACTTGCGCATGTGCAACTGGCAAGTGGTGATAGCCTGGTCAGGTCCATGTGGGTGACCATTTACGTAGAGCGAGCACATACCGCAGATACCCTCGCGGCAGTCGTGGTCGAATGCGATAGGGTCCTTCTTCTCGGAAATCAGTTGCTCGTTGAGAATATCTATCATCTCCAGGAATGATGCACCCTGGAAGACGTTCTTTAGTTCGTAAGTCTCAAAATGACCTTGAGCCTTAGGTCCAGCCTGACGCCAAACCTTAACCTTAATATTTATGTGTTGATCCATTGTTTCTTAAGTTTATTCGAAGTGTCGATATCTCGATAATTCGATGATTTGACATTAAGCTTTATAGTTACGTGTTTTACGTTCGGTGAACTCGTAGTCGAGAGGCTCCTTGACGAGCTCAGGCTCGTTGCCTTCGCCCATGAACTTCCAGCAACCTACGTATGAGAACTTCTCGTCCTGACGAAGTGCCTCACCATCTGGGGTCTGGTACTCCTCACGGAAGTGACCACCACATGACTCCTCGCGATGCAGAGCATCGACAGCCATGAGTCGACCAATCTCGATGAAGTCAGCCAAACGGAGTGCTTTCTCGAGTTCGTTGTTGAGAGCATCTGCCTGACCAGGGATGAAGACGTTGCTCCAGAATTCTTTCTTAATCTCGTCGATCTTCTTGATGGCGGTCTTGAGGCCTTCAGCCGTACGACCCATACCAACGAAGTCCCACATGATCAGACCCAACTCCTTGTGGATGGAATCAACAGAACGCTTGCCCTGGATCTTCATCAACTTGGCAATCTTCTCCTCGACAGCCTTCTCTGCAGCTGCGAACTCAGGCAGTTCGGTGGACATGCGAGGTACAGAAATCTGGTCAGCGAGGTAGTTCTGGATGGTGTAAGGCAATACGAAGTAGCCATCAGCCAAACCTTGCATCAGCGCAGAAGCACCCAGACGGTTTGCACCGTGATCAGAGAAGTTCGCCTCACCGATGCAGAACAAGCCCTTAACAGAGGTCTGCAATTCGTAGTCAACCCAGATACCACCCATGGTGTAGTGGATAGCAGGGAAGATCATCATTGGGTTCTCGTATGGATTCTCGTCAACAATCTTCTCGTACATCTGGAAGAGGTTGCCATATTTCTGTGCAACTACGTCCTTGCCCAGACGCTGGATAGCATCAGAGAAGTCGAGGAATACCGCCAAACCGGTGTTGTTTACGCCGAAACCGGCATCGCAACGCTCCTTGGCAGCACGTGATGCTACGTCACGAGGAACGAGGTTACCGAATGCAGGATAACGACGCTCCAAGTAGTAGTCACGATCCTCTTCCGGAATATCACGGCCTTTGATTTCACCTGCTTGGAGTTTCTTGGCATCCTCCAGTTTCTTTGGTACCCAGATACGACCGTCGTTACGGAGAGACTCTGACATCAGGGTCAGCTTAGACTGGAAGTCGCCGTGCTTAGGAATACAGGTTGGGTGAATCTGTGCATAGCATGGGTTAGCGAAGTACGCACCATGACGGTACATCTGCATAGCAGCAGAACCGTTAGATGCCATAGCGTTGGTAGAGAGGAAGAAGGTGTTACCGTAACCGCCGGTACCTACAACGACTGCGTGAGCGAAGAAACGCTCGATACGACCGGTCACGAGGTTGCGAGCGATGATACCACGAGCGCGCTCGGTGCCGTCTGCGTCCTTGATCATGACGATGTCCAGCATCTCGTAGCGGGTGTACATCTTCACTTTGCCCTTACCAATCTGGCGAGAGAGTGCAGAGTATGCGCCCAAGAGGAGCTGCTGGCCGGTCTGACCCTTTGCATAGAACGTACGAGAAACCTGTGCGCCACCGAATGAACGGTTGTCGAGCAAGCCGCCGTATTCGCGAGCGAAAGGTACGCCCTGTGCTACACACTGGTCGATGATGCTATTTGACACCTCTGCCAAACGGTATACGTTTGCCTCACGAGCACGGTAGTCACCACCCTTGATGGTGTCGTAGTACAAGCGGTAAACAGAGTCACCATCGTTCTGATAGTTCTTGGCTGCATTGATACCACCCTGTGCGGCGATAGAGTGTGCACGACGTGGTGAGTCCTGGATGCAGAAGTTGAGTACGTTGAAGCCCATCTCGGCCAAACTTGCAGCTGCTGAAGCACCTGCCAAACCTGTACCTACTACGATAACGTCCAGCTTACGTTTGTTGGCTGGATTTACCAGTTTCTGATGGTCTTTGTAGTTAGTCCATTTTTTCTCAAGTGGACCCTGAGGGATCTTCGCCATTTCAGGCGTAATGATATTGTTTGCCATATCTTTATCTTTTGTTTTTCAGTTTCTTATAAGATAGCATCCAGCATCTCCTATTTAGCAATGTATGCCACAGAAGACAGCCAAATAGTAAACCGGTACCGCAGCAAAGAGCAAAACGATTAAGCTGGCAAAAACGCAGCTGATCACCTTGATACGGTTGAACCAAATTAGGTTGTTAAAGCCCATGGTGTGAAGTGCAGACCAGATACCGTGAGTAAGGTGGAACCAGATAGCTGCCAACCAAACGAGATAGAGTGCGCAGTAAACGGGGTGAGACCAAGATGGCATGGTGAGCATCGAAGAATCGAAGTTGTCTGCGGTAACCACACCGGAGAAGAGGTACTTCACATAAGCAGCACCATTTTGTGGGTCGAATGCACCAGTGTGAAGGCCAGTCAACTCTGCGAACTGCATCTTGAACCAGAAATTGTAGAGGTGCAGGCAGAGGAACCCGAGTACTACAAAGCCGAGAGCAAGCATGTTCTTTGAGTTCCAATCCACACCCCATACTTTGGCGGTCTCTTCATAACGAGAGGTACCGCGTGCAGCACGGTTTTGGAAAGTAAGCCAAAGTGCATAGCAGAAGTGAATCAGTACCAGCGCTGCCAAACCCATGGTACCCACCAGGGCATACCAGTTAGCACCCAACATTTCACAAATCCAGTTGTAACCGCTCTCGGACAGGATGAGCACGAAGTTCATGCTGGCGTGGAAGAGAAGGAACAACACTAGGGCCATACCTGTGATAGACATCACAAACTTACGGCCAATAGAAGAATTGAATAACCACATAAGTTTTTTTTGTTTTTTATTTGTTTATAGATGTAATAATTTTCGACGCTATTTTTGCCTGCGCGCGATGAAGTTCTGCGAAACGACGAGAACTCGCGCGAGTATAATCGGGTGCAAAATTAGTAAAAAAAAATGGATTGCACAACAAATCGGGCGCTTTTTTAAATAATAAGGTGTATTTTTGCTGAAAAAAACTGCTAAATCTTGCATATGTGCCAAAGTTTGTGTAACTTTGCAGAAATTTATAAATTGGCGAAGAAGGTGCATTTAAAACGATTGATACTATTTATGGGCCTGATGGCGGTAACATCAGGGCTGTATGCTCAGGCAGGGAGAAGCGTGTTTGCGTTTCTCGACTTGCCCTATTCGGCGCGACTGAATGCGCTGGGTGGGGCCAACGTTAGTTTAGGCAACGATCACGAAGTGACGGCGGCGCTCAATAATCCGGCCCTCCTGTCGGCCGCTACGCAAAACATGCTGCAGTTGGGCTATGCAAACTATGGCGCTGCGATGAACTTTGCGCAGGTGGCCTATGGTCATAACTGGGGCGATAACTATTTCGCCGTGGCGTTGCATTACCTTGATTATGGGCAGTTTCAATATGCGGATCCATATGGAAATATGCAGCAGGGGCAGACCTTCTCGGCTCGCGATGCCATGCTGGACATCATTTATAGTCGCCAGTTGGGTCCGTTGTTCCGTGTGGGGGCCTCGCTCAAACCTGTTTTCTCGTCTTACGAGACATATACCTCCTTTGCTTTGGGAGCGGATGTGGGTGGCTATTTTGCCTTGCCCGACTCTACGCTGCAGATAGGTTTGACGCTGCAAAACATAGGTTGGCAACTCAAGGGATTCTATACGGATCTGTATGGTCAGCAGTTGTACATGATGCCGCTGAATCTTCAATTGGGTTTGTCATATAAGTTGCCACATGCTCCCCTTCGATTCTCGATGACCATCCATAATCTCCAGCGTTGGGACCTGAATTATTACCAACCCAATGCCCAGCCTGCCACGTGGTATGACATGCTGTTCCGTCACACGGTGTGGGCCATCGATATTCTTCCCAAGAAAGATATTTTTTGGCTGACTGTCTCGTATAATCACCGTCGTCGCATGGAAATGCAACTGGTTGACCAGCGTTCTATGGCGGGATTTGCGATAGGCGCAGGTTTGAATATTAAGATGGTCAGACTGGGCTTTGCGATGTCGCAATACACTCGCGGAAACTTCACGTATCAGGCCTCATTCTCATTGAACATCAACGACTTACTGAAATGAACAAAATAATCGTAGCCATTGACGGCTACTCATCTTGTGGCAAGTCCACTATCGCAAAAGCGTTGGCCAAGAAGGCCGGCTATAAATATGTTGACACGGGTGCGATGTATCGTGCTGTGGGGTTGTGGCTAATCCAACATGCAGCCGAGGCGATGCCTGACAATCAGATTTGCGAATCGTATCTGCAGGAGCATATCGATGAACTCTGCATTTCGTTTGCGCTTCAGCCTGATGGCACACAACATACGACGCTCAATGGCACAGATGTCGAAGCTCAGATTCGTACGCTGGAGGTGGGCAACATGGCTTCGCGTGTGTCGGCTATCGGCTTTGTGCGTCGTGCGATGGTTGCACAGCAACAGGCCATGGGAGCCGAGGGGGGCATCGTGATGGATGGTCGCGACATTGGTACGGTCGTTTTTCCTAATGCCGAACTCAAACTGTTTCTCACCGCCTCACCTCAGATACGTGCTGAACGGCGCTATAAGGAACTGATTGACAAAGGAGAAACGCCCAATTTTGAAGAGGTATTGGCCGATGTGAATGACCGTGACTACCGCGATACCCATCGTGCAGAGTCTCCTCTGCGTCAGGCCGAGGATGCCGTCGTTGTGGACAATTCTTACCTCACTCGTGAGGAACAGATGGTAGAGGTGGAGCGTATCTTTAATGAGCGTCTAAATGGTTGATATAGATGTAAATAGCGGATTCTGTTTTGGTGTAACGAGGGCCATTCAGCGTGCTGAGGAAGTGTTGCAGGACGGACCTCTCTACTGCTTGGGTGACATCGTTCATAATGGTGCCGAGGTGGAACGACTGGCCAATCTGGGATTGGTCACCATCGACCACGAGCAGATGGCAAAACTGTCGGGTGCCAAGGTACTGCTGCGTGCGCACGGCGAACCTCCATCGACCTATCGTCTTGCCGAGGCGAACGATATACAACTGTTCGACGCCAGTTGCCCCGTTGTCTTGGGGCTGCAGAAACGCATCCGTCAGGCCTATCAGCAGAATCCTCAGGCACAGATTGTCATTTTTGGCAAGGAAGGCCATGCGGAGGTGGTGGGACTGGTGGGACAAACCGACGGACAGGCTATTGTAATAGAGCATGAGGATCAACTGGAACGTATTGATTTCCAGCGAGATATTTTCTTGTTTTCGCAAACAACCAAGTCGGTGGATGAGTTCGAAGCACTCGTTTTGGCTATTCAGAATAGGATAGGGAAAAACGTGCATTTTGAGCATTTCAATACCATCTGTCGAAATGTGGCCAATCGTGTTGCCAACCTTAAGCAGTTTGCGGTCGAGCATGACGCTGTCGTCTTTGTGGGGGGCCAGAAATCCTCCAATGCCAAAGTGCTTTTTCACCATTGTCTGGAGGCAAATCAGAATACGTTCTTTGTTAGCAAGGATTACGAACTGACGGACGAATGGTTTGCACAGTTGCAGAAAATTCTGTTGCCCAAGAGGCTGATTGATAGTAAGATAGGAATATGTGGTGCTACCAGTACTCCGCAATGGCTCATGGCTTCGGTGGCGCAGATTATCGAGAAAAAAAGTCAGGAATAAAGCGCAACATTCGTCTGGTTTTCGACAAATAGCATCATTATGAATGTTGAAAATACCATACTCCAAGCCAAACGGGCCGGCAAAAAACTTTTGGCTGTTCTCATCGACCCAGAAAACCTCAGTGGTGACCGTCTTGTCGCTTTTGCCAAAAAGATTGCCGTTGATGGTCCCGATCTTGTACTAATTGGCGGAAGTACCTATTACCAATCGACTTCGTCTGCCATTTTGGCACTCAAGAATCACATTGGCGCGATTCCTGTATTGCTGTTTCCGGGACATCCTGCTCAGTTTTCTGCCGATGCCGATGCGCTGCTCTATTTGTCGCTCATCTCGGGGAACAATCCTGACACCCTCATCGGTCAGCAGATCGCTTCGGCACGTGAAATTCGGCGCTCCGGAATAGAGACCATTTCGATGGGGTATATCATGGTGGATGGAGGTAATCAGCCCACGACGGCTCGTGTTACCAACACAACGCCCATACCGGTGGAGCAACTGGACCGCATCGTGGATACGGCAATTGCCGGGGAGATGTTGGGACTGCATACCATCTATTTGGAAGCAGGGAGTGGGGCTGCACAACCGGCCGGTCAACAAATCGTCCGTGCTGTCCGCCAACATATCGATTGTCCGCTTCTGGTTGGTGGTGGCATTCATACGCCTCAGCAGATGTGTGAAGCATTCGATGCCGGAGCAGATATCGTCGTCATCGGAAACTACCTCGAAACGCATCCGGAAAAACTGGCAGAGTTTTGTAAAAATAGACCCATTCGGGAGTGCTTAAATTCGTGAAGTGGTTTTGAAGCCGACTTGAAGCCGTCTTCCTGCCGTTCTCGTTTTGTGTTTATGCACTCAATTTATATTGCAATAAACGTGACCGTCATTTCTACAAAAAAAACGGCTCATTTCCGCTATCTTGCGGCAAAAAAAATATCACATAAAAACGAAATAAACATATATCAGTATGGAATATCAAATCAAATGTGTAGGTGTTCTCACCTCGGGTGGTGACTCACCGGCTATGAACGCTGCTATTCGCGCCGTTGTGCGTGCAGCTATCTCCAATGGCATTCGCTGCAAAGGTATCTATCGTGGTTATCAGGGCCTTATCGATGGCGAGGTGAAAGAACTCACTTCTCACGACGTGAGCGGTATCATCAGTCGTGGCGGTACTATCCTCAAGTCTGCTCGTTGTGCCGAGTTCCGAAATCCGGAAGGACGAAAGAAGGCGTTCGAGACCCTGCAGAAAGAAGGCATCGATGCTCTTGTCGTTATCGGTGGCGATGGCACCTTCACGGGCGCTCGCGCGCTTGCGCTTGAATATAATGTACCTATTATCGGTTTGCCGGGCACTATCGACAACGATCTCTGGGGTACAGATATGACCATCGGATATGATACTTCGCTCAATACCATCATGGACTGCGTGGACAAACTCAAGGATACGGCTACCAGCCACGAGCGTGTCTTCCTCGTAGAAGTTATGGGACGTGATGCTGGCTTCCTCACCCTCAATGCAGCCATCGCTGTTGGTGCCGAGGCGGCTATTATCCCTGAGCGTGAAGCCATTGCCGAGCAGATCGAGGCTGCTATCGGTCAGGGACGTCGTAAGTCCAAGAACTCGGCTATCATCCTCGTGCAGGAGCATGCCATCGAAGGTGGCGCACCTGCTGTGGCCAAACTGCTTGAGGAAACGCATCCCGAATACAACTGTCGTTGCACCATCCTCGGGCACCTTCAGCGTGGTGGTTCGCCTACTGCACAAGACCGTATCCTGGCCAGCCGTATGGGTATCGCTGCTATTCAGGCGCTGCTCGAAGAACAGCGTTCTATCATGATCGGTATCCAAAATGACAGCATCGTGTATGTGCCACTCGCTAAGGCTATCAACGAGAAGAAGGATGTCAAGACCGACAAGTGGGATGCTATGCAGATACTCTCAATATAAAAATCAACTATGACTATCAACTGTAAAATCAACTATGGACAATTGGAATCTTAACTTAAACTCACTGGAGACCACTCGCCAGCAAGATGGCGTATTGGCTACCCTCATGCGCAATGTGTACATCTGGATGACATTGGCGCTTATCATTACGGGCATGACTGCGCTTTTGGCGGCACGTTCGGTTGCATATATGTCTTTCCTGCTCACGCACACATGGATGATGTGGGCCATTATGATTGCCGAACTGGGACTGGTGTTCTACCTCTCTGCTCGCATTCAGCGCATCACGTTCTCTGCCGCTACCATTTTGTTTATCTTCTATAGTGCGCTCAATGGACTCATGCTATCAACCATCTTCTTGGCATATAGCGCGAGCTCTATCGCTACCACATTCTTTGTGACAGCAGGCACGTTTGGCGCTATGGCGGCTATCGGGTCGTTTACAAAAAAAGACCTGAGCGGCATCGGTAAGTTTGCGCTCATCTCGCTCATTGGACTGATTATCGCCGGCATCGTCAATATTTTTCTTCATAACACGATGTTCGACTTCATCATCTCGGTTCTTGGCGTGGTTATTTTTGCTGGTCTGACCGCATATGACTCACAAAAGATTCGTTTGATGCTAAGTCAGGCCGATGAAGTCAACGACTCTGCGCTGAAGATTGCGCTATTTGGTGCGCTTTCGCTTTATCTGGACTTTATCAACCTCTTCCTCTATCTCCTGCGTCTCTTTGGTAGTCGCGACTGATAGATGGCGCTCACAGTTGACTTCTAACGCCTGCGGACTATTAAATCGTTTCCGTCAATACACCACTCGTTGAACTCGCAAGTCGTTCGACTCGCTGTTCCCAGTATTATCGCCAGTATCACGGTGCCTTTCGTAGGCATCGTGGACTTGGCTATTGCTGGACATATAGGTGATGCACTCACCATGTCGGGGGTCGTTATTGGCACCATGCTGTTTGACTTGATTTATTGGAACATGGGTTTTCTGCGTGTGGGAACTGCGGGACTCACGGCGCAGGCGTTTGGGCGCAAAGATCATGCGGGTATGACGCAACCCCTCTTGCAGGGCGTTGTTACAGCCGCAGCAATGGCGCTTTTGCTACTTGCATTACAATGGCCTCTCGTCAAACTGATTCTCCACCTTTTGAACTGTACGCCTGATGTGCAGGCGATGGCTTCGCGCTACTATTATATTCGCATTTGGGCGTTGCCGGCCACGTTGCAACTCTTTGTCATGAGGGGATGGTTTATCGGTATGCAGAATACACGTTTCCAGATGATAGTGGATGTGTGCGTGAATCTGATCAATATCTCTGCCAGTTTCTTGCTGGCTGTGTATACGCCATTGGCTTTCAATGGTATAGCACTCGGAACAGTTGTCGCTCAGTGGTCCGGCTTGGCCATTGCATTAGCACTTTTCGCTACCCGTTATCGTCATCTTATCCCCTATATTTCATGGCGGGACAGTCTTACTCGTGAGAAATTGCGTTTCTTTTTCCGACTCAATGGGGACAACTTCGTTCGTTCCGTCATGATGCAGGTAATCTATTGTGGGTTCACGTTTTTCGCTACCGATTTTGGCGAAGTGCAACTCGCCTTGTCTGCTGTCATGATGAAGATGCTGCTGTTGTTCTCGTTTTTCGTGGATGGATTTGCGTTTGCAGGCGAAGCACTTACGGGCCGTTTTATCGGCGAGAGAGAGCCGAAAAAACTGCAACAGATGGTGCGTGTGGTGATGTTGTGGGGTGTTGCTATCGGTTTGGTTTTTACGATGGGTTACATGGTCGCTGGTCAATGGACCGTCGCTTTATTCACCGGTGATGAGGCCGTGATAGAAGCCTCTCATGATTTTCTGTTCTGGTTATATCTGATGCCGGTTATCAGCTGTTTGGCGTTTATCTGGGATGGTATCTATATAGGTGCTACGGCATCCGCTCCTATGCGTAACGCCATGATTGCTGCTGCATGTCTGTTTGTTGCTTCATTCTACGTGTTGCGTCCATGGCTCGGCATTCAGGCACTATATTGTGCCTATTTCGTACATTTGCTTGTACGATCTTCGTTCCTGACCATCACTTCTCGTCGCAGTATTCCTTATCTTGCGTAGAGGTCCTTTGACCTGCCTGCTCTTGCACGAATCTATTTTACGTATCCTTGGATAACGCGCCATTGCTTAGGCGTGACTCCTTCTTGTATTCTGAAGCGCTTGTTGAATGTGGCGGCATCGTTGTAGCCACATTGTTTGGCGATATCTTCCTGCAACATGAACGGATTGGCGGCCATCAGCTCTTTGCTGTAATCGATGCGCAGTTTGTGCAGATAGTCACGGAACGATACACCGTAGGTTGAACTGATCAGATTGGTTACAAACAAGCGGCTGGTGTTCATCTTGATGGCCAAATCATCCACAGTCAGGGTGGCATCGGTAAACAACCGTTCCACGGTCATCAGATGCGTTAATCTCTCCTTTTGATTTTCTGCCTCAGTTGCGGCGTTGATAGGGTTCTCGCGTGACTTGAACGCCTCCATCTCCTGACTGTTTGGCAACCTGAAGATCTGTGGGTGCAGCAACTCGTCGATGGTGAAGTCGGGTGCGTCAATGCCGGGACCCAGCATACATATCAGGTAGATGACGTCTGCCATACCATATGACAATACCATCGCCAAGACCGGATGTTCAATACAAGTCGAGCGGCCTAAGACGGTGTGAACGATACACAATATAATCAGCAGAAGAAATAACCAACAATGCAGATGGAAGGCTTTGATCTCCTGATGATGCCATTGGAATTCCCATAATTGGCGAATGCCACTCTTGTCTCGACGCAGGCACCATATGATATAGGCGACTACACCCAGCAGGCCGAGGATGCATATCGAGTGGAAAACGATGATGTCCAGCGTGTAGAAACTATGCATGGCGTTATCGCCTATGAACTGCTCTGGATATAGGCCCGTGTTCATGTACGCGCGCCAAAAATCTTTTGCTTTATCACGACCGACAATGATATATGGTAGGGTGCAGATGATACCCAGGGCCAGCGCCAAAAACGTGATATAGTTGATGCGAGTCAGGTCTCGATTGGGCTTGTGCATGAAGTACAGATAACGAAACAGCAGAAAGATCAACATGGGCGTTACGACATGGCCGAAAATATCTACTTTGCCGATAAATGCGGCCGGAGCTTCAGGCAGGAAATAGGCCAAATCATAGACCGAGAAACATAGCGAGGCGAAAAGTAAACCCATGAACATTTTCTGTGCACGAGTTTTGTTGCTGCGAAAACTGAAACTGATGGTTTCCAGCAGCAAAATGCCCCAGGGCAATATACTGAAAAAGAATGCTATTGTGCTCATGTTGTGATTGTGTCAGGAGTGTGCTGTTAGCAGAAATATGAAGTCATGATGACTGATCGTCATTTAGATTAGATACTGAAAGACAAAACTGCAGAACGACTGTCGTTGCATTGCATGCAAAACGAGTAATTTCGGGAATACTCATTATGCAAACAAACCTTGTGTTTCCATCCATTCACGTGGAGTAACCTGCATCACCTGACGGAATTTTTTGTTGAACGAAGTGGCATCGGGGAAACCGCTATTGATAGCAATAGACTCCTGTGTTTCCATGGAATGGGCCATCATGTATTTCTTGGCATATTCGATACGCAAGTTGTTCAGATATTCACGGAAAGTGATGCCTAAAATGCCATTTACTGCACGCGATACGTATAGACGATTGGTATCCAATTCTGACGCCACTTCCTCGATGGTGATGTGTGGGTTCAGGAAAAGCAACTCTTCTGTCATCAGGTGCTGAATGCGTTGCAGAAGTTCCTGGTCTTGAGCAGAGTGGGGCTGAGCGTCTGGATTTGCCTGTGTGTTCATAGTTGGCTGTGCCACCGTTTCTTGTGGTTGGGCCGTTTCTGCCTCTTCTGCAGTCATGCTTTCTGCTTCAGCGGGTATGGACTCTGTTTTTTCTGCTATGACAGAGTCGGTTTGGATGGCGGGTGCCACTATATTCTCGTTTTCCATTCCGCGGAATGAGACTGGGTGGAAAAGGATATCTTTGTTGAGATATGGCAGCGCGTATGTGTTGGTCAGAAAGCATACACAATAGAGGAAAATGGTGACAATTATGCTATAGGCTATCGTCCAACCCAGATGCTGTAGCATGAATGGAGTACCCGCGATGATGCGTATGCTATGAACGAAAATCAGTGGTAGGAAACATGTGGCGTATGCGATGTAGGGAGTGGTTTCTCCTCCTGCAAAAAGCATTTGGGAGACCTCAAAAAAGGTGCGTTTACGCTTGGCTAATTGGTAGATAGTAAAAATCAGTCCACCTAAGAACTCCATAGCCAACACAATGTAAAACACGGTCCCAAACAATGCAGAATAGAGACGATAGGTGCGCTCTTCGATACCTTCTGGCAACAGGAGATGACCTTGCATCACATCCAGTTGGCGAGCGTTGCGGATGATGTCTTCGTAGGTGACCAGTTCCGACAGACTGGTGGTAAAGAGTATGGTTATCAACGTACTGATCCAGAGGATGGGTACGAAATACAATAGGTCTAAGTGGTATTTTTTATGATCAATGTGCAACATTGACAGCGCGATGAAAATGGCCATGATGGGCATTAGCGCTGCGGTGCAACAGTTCACAATATACGCAACCGCCAATAGAACCTTTTCGTTGCTTCCTATCAAATAAAAAGCATCAGATAGCGTATAGATAAACACGCAAATGGTGAACAACAATGTTTGCCAATTGGTGGGGGATTTCTTCTTCATTCGCAATAAATGATTGGCAAAAATCCAGCATACCAATGGGGGCAGAAATGTTATCAGTTTGGCGTATAAGGGCATTTGTTCTACCATATTTCACACATAATAAACGCGCAAAATTACATAATTTCTATCAATTATGCAAACTTTTTTGTCTTTTTTTGCGGTTTTTGACACTTTTAGCGTTTTTTTTGTTGTTTATATACGTGCAAGGGAAGTTTTTTTTTGTAGAATCAAGAATTTTTAGTAACTTTGCACACTTTATATGTTGTACGCGCGATTTTGCGTGCGCGCACATGAGAGAAGAGGGACGTCTTTATTCGTCCGAAAAATGTGTTTTATCCAAAGAAAAAAATATAGCCAATGGGATTTTTTCATATCTTGGGAGAATATGTCTTGTTGCAGGTGAAAGTGTTTCGTGCGCCAGACAAAGGACGGATGTTCTGGAGGCAATTTGCTGAAGAACTGGACAAATTGGGCACTCAATCCATTCCTATCGACCTGATTATTTCGCTCTTTATCGGAGCGATTATGACGATGCAGGTCAAGCTGGATACTTCCAATCCTCTGATTCCGCGATACTCGACAGGTCTTACCATGCGCGATACGTTGCTGCTGGAGTTCTCATCTACCATTTTATGCTTGATTTTGGCCGGCAAAGTGGGGTCTAATATCGCCTCTGAGATTGGTACTATGCGAATAACGGAGCAGATTGATGCGATGGATATCATGGGCATCAATTCGGCCAACTATCTGATATTGCCTAAGATTACCGCCTTTGTGCTGATGATGCCGATGCTGGTCGTTTTTTCCATTGCATCGGGTCTGGTTGGAGGATACCTGATTGCTCGGTATGGAGGCATTATGACCGTGGATGACTATATGTATGGTATCACATATGCATTCATACCAATCCATGTGCCCTATGCCATTACCAAGTCCATGATTTTTGGATTTGTCATCACCAGCATCTCGGGATATTATGGATATTGTGTACGGGGAGGTGGCGCATTGGATGTCGGTAAAGCTTCGACCAATGCCGTTGTCAAGTCGATAGTAGTAATCCTTTTCTTGGATATTTTCATCACAAAACTTGTGTTAGGATAAGTCGTGAAGGTATGATTAGTGTTGAAAACGTAAGTAAAAATTTTGAAGGTCATGCAGTCCTGAAAGGAATATCATGTGTAATGCATGATGGACAATGCAACATGATCATTGGTCAGTCCGGCTCGGGCAAAACGGTACTGATGAAGAGTGTTATCGGGCTTCACCAGATAGATGCCGGACGCATAGAGTATGATGGACGTAATCTGCCGGACATGAACCCACATGAGGTACGTGACCTCAGACGCGAAGTGGGCATGCTTTTTCAGGGAAGTGCGTTGTTTGACTCAATGAGCGTGCTGGGAAATGTTATGTTTCCCTTGGAAATGTTCTCTTCGATGACCCAGATTGAGATGGAGAAACGTGCCAAGTTCTGTCTCGGACGTGTCAATATTCAGGATCATGCGTGGAATCTCTCGCCCGGTGAAATATCGGGTGGTATGCAGAAGCGTGTGGCGATTGCCCGTGCGATTGCCATGAATCCCAAGTATTTGTTTTGTGACGAACCCAACTCCGGACTCGATCCGAAGACCTCGCTTGTCATTGACCAACTCATCCATGAGATTACGGTCGAGTACAACATTTGTACGATTATCAACAGTCACGACATGAACTCGATACTTGAGATTGGTGACAACATCATTTTCCTCAAGGAGGGCCGTTTGGGCTGGATGGGTCCAAGGACTGATGTTTACACAAAAGGTAACGAGGATTTAAATGATTTTGTTTTTGCAAGTGATTTGTTCAAGAAGGTGAAGCAGGTGCATGACATACAGTTATAAATTCTATCTTCATGGACTTCTTATCACTCCTAAATTTATTGTGAACAACGTATGAAGCGAATTCTTTTATTGGTTCTTTGCATATTCACCTGCGCCTTTAGGCTTATGTCTGCGCCTCCACGTATGGAAACGGTAACACCTGACACATGGGAGGCTTGGCTGCAGGCAGAGCAGGAGATGTGGCAACAAATGCCGACTGCTGCATCACACCTGCCATATAGTCGAACAGCGGAACAGGCAGCAGCTACTCAGTCAGCATCTGCTGACGCTGCTGTTAACACGCCATTTTTTCTTTTTCCGCGTGTTCCGGTTATCATGGTTAACTTCAGCAACTATAGTTTCTCCACGACTAAACAGCAGGTGGACTCTATGTTCAATGCCGTTCATTGGGCTGAACCTAATCGTAGAGGTAGCGTAGCTCAATATTTCGATGACCAATCATACGGAGCATATCATCCTGTTTTTGACATCTATGGACCTGTTACTCTTAGCCAAGATTATGCGTTCTATGGTGCCGGACAGGGGAGAAGCGCGAAACCAGGTTATATGGTTGCCGAGGCCTGCGTACTGATGGATGACTCTCTGGATTTTTCGCAATATGACTCCAATAACGATGGATACGTGGATATGGTCTTTGTCCTTTTCGCCGGTTTTGGTGAGAACGACCCTCCTGTATCTGCCCTGATTTCCGACCCTGCAAATCTCATTTGGCCTAATTACTGGACGCTCAGCATGGCAGGTTATGGCTCCCACCGGGTTGTGTTTGATGGGAAAACCGTGAATGCGTATGAGTGTGCGAATGAATTGGATGGCTATAGCTCTACGGTGAATAACAAAGTAACGGCAGGTATTCCCGTCTTAGTGCACGAATTCAGTCATGGCCTGGGACTTCGCGACATGTACACCACCAATAGCTCCAATCATAAAACGTTGGGAATGTGGACGCTTATGGACTATTGTTACGGAGCCGACGGACTCAATCCTCCGGGCATGAACGCATTCGAAAAATGGTGTCTGGGTTGGTTGGAGCCGGAGCAGTTGTTGGATGAACGTAGTGATACGCTTCCGGCATTGGCATCTGCTCCTGTTGCACGATATCTGACACCGGATGGAAGTTCGATTAGTTCTCCCACCAGTTCTAATCGAACATTCTACATGCTGGAAAATCGCCAACGTATTGGCTGGGATGCCACCACCCGTGGCAATGGTTTGCTGTTGTACAAAATCATGTATTCCAGTGGGGTTTGGAGTAGCAACACCATCAACAATGATTCCACCCGCATGGGGGTTGACATACTTGAAGCGGATGGTATTTCGGTAGGTTACAATACTTCGAATTCTCGCGATACACGTTGGGCTGGAAAACAAGGGGATTGTTACCCGTATATTGTCAACAACGACACCCTTGATTCTATTGTTGTGGTTCCGTCTGTCCCGATAACTCATATTCGTATGGAAAATAGGCTTATTACTTACGAAGTGAACGCACACAACACGCCTGAGACACCCACTCACGACATAGAAGTAGGAACCAATCAAGACAGAGTATGTATCATGTCAAACGGACGGATTTATATCCGCTACGAAGATACGTGGTATGATTTATTGGGCCATAAACTGGAGAATTTACAATGAAAAAGATAGCATTACTGAGTTTCTTGTGTTGGATAGTCTGCTCAATATGGGCGGTACCCGCTCGACGTGAACCTTTTCAACGCGTACAACCTAATGGCGATACCCTTACTGTGCGCCTGATTGGTGACGAACATTGGCATGCCATGTACACCGAGGACGGCTATCTGGTATGTGAGGACGAGCAGGGCTACTTGTGTTATGCCAAATGGGCCCCAATACCCGAAGAGGCGACGGACTATCGTCGTAAGGCTGTGCCAACCCGTAAAAGAGCTAAGGATGCTGACAAACGAACATGTTGCGAAAAACGCTGGTTGGTTCGAAAGAAAATAGCTACTCTATGATGAAACGATATCTATTTTTGCTTATGCTATTGGCTGCGACGACGTTCATGTCTGCAGCTGTTCCGCCCAGTCCGCAATGGATTGAGCATCTGGCAGAACAGGGAGATACGGCTTCTATCAGGATGTTATACAATCGCTTCCTGCAGATGGAGAAGCAGCGTTATGCTGTGCTGTCGGAGAAACAGTCGCGTGCTGTACAGGCTGCACGACCGCTCAAACTTGCTCCACGTGGACTGGTGATTATGGTCAATTTTACCGATCTGGCCTTCCAAAACAGCCGTGAAGATATGGATCAGATGCTCAATGGTGAACACTATGTACGTGATTACTATTCTGCATACACTCAAAAGAAAATACATTCTGAGGGGTCTGCGCGCCAGTATTTTATCGACCAGTCGATGGGGCAATATACTCCTCAGTTTGATGTCGTTGGTCCCTATACCGTTTCGCACAATATGGCTTATTATGGCCGCAACTCATTTAGTGGGGAAGACGTAAATGTCAAGGAACTGGTTATCGAGGCATGCCAATTGGCTGTGGCCAACGGTGTGAACATGTCTGATTATGATAGAGACAACGATGGAACGGTGGATTATGTGGTTATCTACTATGCTGGTTATGGTGAAGCGAATGGTGGTAGCGATGATACGATTTGGCCTCATTCCTATGCATTGGAAAACTATGGCGGAGCGTCTGCATGGTTCTACTTGGACGGCAAACGTATCAACGACTATTGTTGCTTCAACGAGATGAGTTATCTGTCTGGCCAACATGAGGGAATCGGCACTTTTGTACACGAGTACTCTCACGTGATGGGCTTGCCGGATCTTTATGCCACCAGTTATGGTAGTCACAAGACGATGGGCCGTTGGGATGTGTTGGATAGTGGCCCATACAACAATGATGGTAATACACCTCCGGCCTATTCGGCTTACGAACGTTTTTTCTGCGGATGGCTGACGCCTCAGATACTTAACCAGCCTGCAACTATTGCCTTGGAACAGTTGCAGCAGTCCAATGAGGCATATCTCATCAGCCAATCGGGGACACATAACATGCAAGGTCGTGACCCTGTAGCCTCTACCTTTTATTTGCTGGAAAACCGCCAAAAGCAGGATTGGGATGCCTATATCCCCGGACATGGACTGCTTATTACCAAGATACAATACTCGTTTGCCAAATGGGAATGGAATCGAGTGAATGATGATGCGAATCACATGGGAGTGGATTTGATTGAAGCTGATGGTAAAGAGACGCGTGGTTCGGCAGGTAAGCAGGGAGATGCATTCCCTTACTATTCAAGCAAAGAGGAGGTTAATTATTTTACGCCTTATGAACAATATCCGATAACGAATATTCAGGAAAGAGAGGGCGTGATCTGGTTCGATTTTATGGGTGGTGCAGATCGGTTTGCCAAAATCGTCTTGGACGAGGCCAATGCCGATAGTCAACTGCCTTTTCGGTACATCGTAGCGGTGTATGATCGTGCCGGAAATATACTGATGGAGGGTGAAGACCTGGTGATACGTGATTTACCTGCTGGGTTCTATATCGTACGAACTTATACGGGTGAAGGAACCGAACGCGATCAATATAAATCTGTAAAACTCGTGATCCAATGAAAATAGTATCATACAATCTCAATGGTATCCGTTCGGCCATGAACAAAGGGCTGTTGGACTGGTTGAGGGAAGAGAATCCGGATGTTTTTTGTGTACAGGAACTCAAGGCACAGCCTGATCAGGTGGATGTGTTGGCTTTTGCTGAATTGGGCTATCTGAGTTATCTGCATGCAGCAGAGAAGAAAGGTTATTCGGGTGTAGGCATCTTTTCCAAGCGTGAACCGGATTATGTGAAAGCAGGAATGTGCAGTTCGGAGTTTACTCCGGAACAAAACCAACGGTATGCTAAGTACGATGCCGAAGGGCGTGTACTTCGTGCCGATTTCGGTGATAGCCAGACGGGTGTGACGGTGGTATGCGTCTATGTGCCAAGTGGCACGACCGGCGATGTGCGACAGGATTTTAAGATGGAGTTTCTGGCCGATTTTCTGCCATGGGTAAATGCACTCCGTCAGCAACGTCCCAATGTGATAATCTGTGGAGACTACAATATCTGTCACAAGCCTATAGACATCAATCACCCAGAGCGTCAAAAGGGTGTCAGTGGTTTCCTGCCTGAGGAGCGCGAATGGCTTGATCGTTTTGAAGCATCGGGACTGATAGACAGTTTCCGTGTCTTCTGCTCGGATCCTGAGCAGTACTCATGGTGGAGTATGCGATTTGGTGCCAGAGCGCGAAATGCAGGATGGCGTATCGATTACCACTGGGTCTCTCAGCCTCTCAAAGAGCGCCTTCGGAACGCTACCATTCTTCAACAGGTGGTTCATTCCGATCATTGCCCGGTGGTGGTAGAGATTGATTAATGTTTTTTACGTCATTTTATTAGAGTTGTAATGGCCTATATGTTGCGATAGGAGGGAATTTAAAATATGGAAAGTAAACAAATGGTGCTTCGCACCGAGCATCTCGTCAAAAAATATGGCAAACGAATAGTGGCCAACGATGTGTCCATCAATGTCCATCAAGGAGAGATTGTCGGACTACTTGGCCCTAATGGCGCCGGAAAGACCACCACTTTCTACATGACAACAGGTCTGGTTACTGCCAATGCAGGTGATATCTATCTGGATGTGGAGGACGAAGGTGAGGTTAAAACTATCTGCATCACGAAGTATCCTATGTATAAACGTGCGCAGTTGGGCATCGGATATCTGCCTCAGGAGGCCAGCGTGTTTCGTAAGATGACGGTTGAGGATAATATCCGCTCAGTGCTTGAGATGACCAAATTCAGTAAGGAGTATCAACAGCAAAAATTGGAACAACTGATACGTGAGTTCAATCTGGGGCATGTTCGTAAGAATCTGGGTGATCGTTTGTCTGGTGGTGAACGACGCCGTACCGAGATTGCCAGATGTCTGGCCATCGAACCTCGTTTTGTCATGCTCGACGAACCTTTCGCCGGTGTTGACCCTATTGCCGTGCAGGAAATTCAAGACGTCGTATGGCGGCTCAAAGATAAGAACATAGGTATTTTGATTACTGATCACAACGTGGATGAGACCTTGCAGATCACCGATCGTGCTTACCTTCTCTTTGAAGGAAAGATTCTCTTCCATGGTACACCGGAAGAACTGGCTGCCAATCCAATCGTAAGAAAGAACTATTTGGGGCGTGATTTCCAACTCAAGAAGAAAACCAAGGCGGCAGAGGTTGAGTATCGCGACGAGCGTGCAGCTGAAGAAGAATTCCGTGCGGCAACTGCAACTGAACAGCAGGAATAATGGGTCCTCGTCATTGGTGTGGCTCGTATCTTTTGCTTTCCCAAGTGCGTTTTTTGTTTGTCATTTCCTGTTTAACACACGGGTAAAAAAGAAGAACTGCCTGACAACGTGAGTTGCCAGACAGTTTTTTTTAGTTTCCCTTGTGGAAAACCCTAAATTGACTGCAGATGATTACTTCGTAGCAGTACCGAGTACGTTGTAGATAACGCCGTTCTTCTCGATGAAGAGCTGACCATTCTTAACATACTTAACTGCCTTCTGCTCGGTAGCTACGTTCTCAACAGCAGAAACAGTAACTGCAGGGAGGAGTTCGATCTTGTCCTCGCCACCAACTTTTGCTACAGAGATAGCTTCAGTTCCGAAGTAAGCGCCGAGGAAAGACATCTTTGAACCGGTAGCACCGAAGAGGTACTTGGTATCCTTGTAAACAGGGAAACGCATTGCTGCCTCACCATTCTTAGACTTGATAGAGTCGCCGTTTGCTGCTACAGGAACGATGGTCTGAACGAAGTCAATCTTTGCAGATACCCAGTTGTACTCACCTTCACCTGCTATGGTATAAGCGATTGCCTCTGGAGCGTCTGCTACCTTAACGAGCTGAGCGTACTCATAACCAATAGCCTTACCTTCCTCGAAAACAATGTACTGCTTGTTAGAAGAACCCTTGTGGAATACGGTCAAGTAGCCATCAGCAGTTGCCTCGAATGCAAGAGCAGCGCCTGAAGCGTAAGGGAGAAGGGTGTTTGCTGGGTTGCCACCATCAGCGTCCTTACCGTTAGTCTGACCCTGAGCACCAATGGTATCGGTGTTGAGAGCGGTCTCACCTGCGTAGAACCAGCCGTAGCCATCGGTCTTAACGTTTACTGACTTCCAGGTGTCATCGAAAGCAACAGTTACGTTACCACCTGCGGTAGCAGCCAATACGGTACCTACTGACAAAGAGCGAGCTTCGTCTGCGCTCAATGCAGAGTAATCAACGTGAGCGTACTGAGCGCTCATTGAAACAGATGCTACGAGAGCAGCTGCGAAAAAGAAGAACTTCTTCATGTTGTGAAAGTTTTAAAAATTAATAAATTAATTGGATTAAAATAAATGTGGGGTATAGGTAGCACCTCGGATGAGGTGCTACCTCAAAATTTTTTTTAGTGGAACGAGTATTCAAATGTCTTGAGCTTACGGCCATCGCGTTGCTCTATCTTGAAGTCAACGATAATCTTGGGTGATGCACCATATGCATTTTGGATACGACCATAGATTGGTGCGCCAAAACCGCCCTTCTCCACTTCAACAGTCTTGTTGTTTGAGAAGATGATATCATCGCCTGCGTGCATTACGTTTACAACACCTGTGTTATCAAGTGAGAACTCTGCGCAAACAGCGTGAATCATGGCTACATTGTCAGCGCCTGCTTTGGCAATGATAGAATCAACGGTGCATGCTGCAAATGTCACGGTGCCGGCAGCAGTGCCTTCACCTTCGGGAGAAACGCGTTTCCATGTTCCCTCCATTGCGCCTAAAGCAATGGCTTTCTCGGCAGCAGACTCACCATATACGCGAACTTCATCACGATTTTTGGTGCAACTTGCCATCGTCAGTGAGGCAAGTGCAATAGCTATATAAATTAGTTTCTTCATACCTGTAATCGATTATTTTAGTGATTAGAAGCCTGGATTCTGGTCCTCGTTGGTGAGGGCGCTGTTTGAGTTAATCTCAGTTTGTGGGATAGGACGATAGGTCTTCACCTCACCTGCCAGGTGGATGTTGAATGCTTTGTTGTAGCGAACCAATTGGCGGGTACGACGGAGGTCCATCCAGCGTTGGCACTCACCATAAAGCTCACGAGCACGCTCGTCAAGGATGAAGTCGATATTGCCCTCTTCAAAGCCGGCTGCTACGGCATATGGAGCCGAATATGCACTCATGCTTGACAACTCTGCCAAACCTGCACGTGAACGAACGGCATTCAATCGCTTAAGCGCTTCTGATTCATTGTTCATCATATAGTATGCCTCTGCCTCAATCAAGTAGAGATCAGATGCGTGAAGAACGGGTACGTTACGATAGCTGTTGGCAGTAGTCAATGCTAACTGGATTGAGTTTGGATCGTCCCATTTCTTCAATGGTGGGCAGAACTGCATGAGCGAGTTGATATTCTCCTGGAAATTGAGATTATCGGTGCTCTTTACGGTACCATCTTCGTTGATGTTGATGCGAACAACAGGATCAGACATGATATAAGCAGTAGGACTGTTAGCGCCACCCTCAATATTCTTGAATTGGTCTGCGTGTGCGTTTACCCAAGCCTTTGCATCAGCTACGCTGGTCCATGCTGGGAAATACTTATACGCGATAGAGAGGTTTGCAAAATCGTTATTGTTGTAGTAGCCATAGTAGCCGTGTGAACCCCATGCGTAGTCAGCGCCGTTATAGTTAGCCAACTGGGTCATGAAGTATGCTTCATAACGCTTGTCGCCTTCTTCCCAAAGCAGGAGTGCTTTTGGAGTAGGTGCGAGACGTGAGTTGACATATTTCAAACCGGTGGTTGTACAGTCGCCGTAGTAGTTTCCGAAGGTGTTCTGCAAACCATGACCGCCTTTGGCATCCTCACCTGGGTTGCCCTCGCGGCACCATTGGATAGCGAAGAGTACCTCGACATTGTCTTCGTAAGCAGGCGACCACTTCTGCTCGTTGGTAAGGCTGAGAGTGGTGTTGCCAGAGAGGGTAAGTGCAGAGTCTGCAGCAACTACAGCTGCTTGGAAGTAGGTGTTGCCGGTGGCTGATACAGCGAGACCTTCACCCGTTACCTCCAAATCCCAACCTGCTGCCAGATTGAGTTTTGCCATCAGTGCCCAGCAAGCGGCCTTGTTTGCACGACCGGTAGCGTCTGTATCGAGCAAATCATTACCTCTCACCACATCTTTCAAATCTGCGATGACGTTGTCATACAATTCTTTGGTAGAGCAGAGAGGATAGTTGCGCTCTGCGCTGTTAACATAGGTGGTGATATATGGCACACGACCAAACTGCTGGCTGAGCATGTAGTATGCCCATGAGCGGATGAAGCGAGCTTGTGCAATGATAGATGCTGCATTTGAAACGTCCGATTTCTCAGCGTAGAAAATAGCAGCATTGGCGTTGTTGATGCAACTGAACGCATTTTTGTAGAAGGTCTCTACGGTGCTGTTCTCTGCATTCATTGTGTACTGTTGAAACTCGGTAGCAGTCTGGTTACGTGAAGGCTGATAAAGATCGGTACCATCACACATCAGGTTGACGGTATTGATGTCGTTGAAAACCAGCGAACGAGTCAACGAATAGGCGTAGGTCAGCAGCGCCTCTGGATTTTCAGAGAAGTATTGCTCTGCTGTCTGACCACCTGCGGTCTTGTTGACCGGAGTAAGGAAAGCATCGCAACTGGTCATGCTCAGAGCAGCTACGAGCATTGCGCAAATATAGATAGTCTTTTTCATTTTCTTATATATATATTAAGGTGTCAGACATTCTTAGAACTTGAGATTTACACCCAACTGAACGTTGAGGGTAGAAGGTGCGTCATTCTTAAGCGATGCGTGTGCCCACTCTGGATCGAAGCCAAGATAAGAGGTGGCAACGAATGGATTGGTAAGTGTGCAGTAGATACGCAGTTTCTGCATGTGCATCTTCTCCAGTTGCTTTTTCTGGAATGAGTAAGCCAATGTGATATGCTTAACCTTAAGGTAAGAAGCATCTACGATTTTGTTTACACCATCAAGGTAAAGACTGGTACCCAAGCCGGAGTTTGCTGCCGCATTGTTTGGCATTGGGAACATACCATAGTGGGTAACCTCCTGATATTTAGGATTGATGTACGAACCGTCCGCATTGACGCCATCGCAGTCGATAAGAGTACCTGCTGGGATGTAGTAGTCCATTGCGATGTGCATACGACCACGGTCTGCATAGTTGAGATACTCACCGTAGAATGCAGACTGAACGGTGTTGCCGTACTTGCCATACAGCGAGAATTGGAACTCGAAGCCCTTATAACTAAGAGTAGAAGTCATTGAGCCGGTGAGCTTAGGATCAGAGCTATACACTTTCTTGTCGGACTCGTCATACTTGCCGTCACAGTTGGCATCAATGATGAGTGGCTGACCTTCGGTCTGACCATAGCATGCATAGTAGTAGTCACATTCGCGCATGGTTTGACCGGCGGTGATACCATGCGCAGCATATTTATCTGCGAGAATAGAACCTTCCTTAGCGGCTGGTACGACCATGTCTCGGTTGCTGATGATGCCACCATTTTGGTAACCATATACGTTGTTGATCGGTTTGCCGATGAAAAGACCATCCTCTGGCAAGTCCTCACCCTGACCGTTAATCTCAAGCACGCGGTTCGCATTGTGTGCAAGGGTGAACGAGGTCTCCCAACGCCATCCGTCTTTGTCGACGTTGATGGTCTTCAAACCAAATTCGATACCACGGTTCAATACCGAACCTACGTTGGTGGTCAACTTGCCGCCACCTGCCTCGAGAGGCAATTGTACAGAGTAGAGCAGGTTGCTTGACACCTTATTATAAAAGTCGATGGTACCGGTGATGCGATCACGCAGGAAACCGAAGTCTACACCTGCGTTCCATTCCTTTGAGGTCTCCCAGGTGAGGTCGCCATCTACGATGGCATTTGGATAGAAACCATTGAGGTAAGAGCCTCCAAATGGGTAATATACTGGACCGGCAACGGTCTGTTGGGTGGCATAGTTGCCGATACCCGTGTTGTTACCTGTCATACCATATGAGAGACGCCACTTGAGGTTGGTCAGCCACTCGGCATTCTGCATCCATGCCTCCTCGGACATACGCCATGCGAGTGCTACTGATGGGAAATAACCCCACTTGTGGCCAGTGGCAAACTTAGAGCTACCATCACCACGGACGGTGGCAGTTACCATATAGCGGCCTGCGTATGAGTAGTTGGCACGAAGTGCCCATGATACCATGTTCCATTCTGAATAGCCGGTATAACTCTTGTCGTCGCCATCTGCTACGATGGTACCGGTGCCCAGGTTGTGCCAGAGGGTGCCGTCCATCACGTTGGTATAGCGCAGATAGGTCTGCTCGAAGGTACCACCCGTCATTGAGTACAAGCCCATCACGTTTACTGAGTGCTTCTCTGCAAAGGTGTTGGAGTAGTTGATGGTGTTATCCCATGTGTAGTCGAAATAGCTGCGATGAGTAGTCTGTGCTATGTTCTCGTCGTTGATGGCTGCTAAAGTGCCGTCAAACTGACCCTGCTTGCTGGTACGATAGCCGGGAGCGAACATGGTCTTGAGGGTAAGACCCTTTACAGGGGTTACCTGAAGGTAGAGGTTGCCCATGAAACGCCATGCGTCCTTGTGCTTCTCTTGGTTCAGTTGATAAATGAGTGGGTTAACCTGATCAGAGAACTGGTTGGCTGTACCCGAACCCATAGAAACATAGTTACCTGGCTTCTCATTCATCACGCCCTCTGCATTGTATGGCTGCATGAATGGATTGGCGCGGAATGCATATTGAACGGCCTGGTCATTGGCATAGTCGTTACCCAGGTAGCTGGCGTTGAGGTTCAAACCGGCTGAGATATACTTGTTGACTGTTACGTCCAATGATCCCTTGAAGTTTACACGCTGTTGCTTATCACCTACGAAAACACCTTCGTCTGAGTTGTAGCCTACACCCATGTGGTAAGCTGCGTGCTCGCTGGAACCGCTGACAGACATGTAGTGGTTGTGCTGGAAGGCATTGCGGGTAACAAGGCCTGGCCAGTTGGTGGTCGCATTTTCGGCGAGCAGGGTTTTCAAGCGATATTGACCTGCGTTCTCAGGTGCGTTGGTGCCGTCGTTGTAGAGGGCCATTTGTTCGAATGCACCCATCTGATACACGGGCTGACCATTGTTAGCCACGCTCAAACCACCTGCGTAGGTGAGGAACTTGAGGAAACGGTAGTTGTAGAACTCCTCACCATCCTGGAAGTTATCCATGCGAACAGGATTAACCCAACCAACATATCCGTCGTATGAGACTGAAGGTTTCTTCTCTTTCTTACCTTGTGAAGAACCGGACTTGGTGCTGATTTGCACGACACCGGCAGTTGCACGGCTACCATAGATAGCGGTAGAAGATGCGTCCTTGAGTACGTCGATGCGCTCGATATCTTGTGGGTTCAGCCAGTCGATATCGTCGCAGATCATACCATCCACTACGTAAATAGGCTTGGTGTCAGAGTTGGTAGATGACTTACCGCGAATCTCGATGTCGAAACCGCCACCTGTACGACCCGTTGCCTGAGTGATGCTTACACCGGCTACTGCACCTTGGAGAGCTTCCAATGCACCGGTGGTACCTTTTGATGTCAATGCATCGGTACCTACTGAAGAAACCGAACCGGTCAAGTCGGTCTTCTTCATCTGACCGTAACCTACGACAACAACCTCATCCAGCTTCTTGGTGTCCTCTGCCAGGACAACTTTTACTGTGGTTTGGTTGCCTACTTTCAATTCTTTGTTGGTGTAACCAATGTAAGAGAAAACCAGCACGTCAGATGCCTGAACCGATGGCAATACAAAGTTACCATCGAAGTCGGTAATTGAGCCAGTAGTGCTTCCCTTGACTTGAATACTTACGCCAATCAGTGGCTCGCCGGCCTCATCTACTACGACGCCGGTCACCTGCTGCTGGGCATAAGCAAAAAGGCCGAACGCGCTCAGGATGAGCATCAGCGTTGCCTTCTTGATTGAAAAAATACTGTTCATAATAGGATATAAAATTGTGTTTTTTGTTTTGTGCTGAGAGCTTACGTCTCGCAGATTCCTATTCGTTAAGTCGAATGTCTGTCAATGCGAGTGAGATTATGCAACGTAATCGAGTGCAAAGATACTACTTTTTATGCATATATACAAGTACAAACTGACACAAGATGGGGAAAAATTGCCGTTTTTGAGTTATTTTTATGCCTGATTGGCAAATTTTACCATAAATAAGTCAAAAGTGTGGGTGCGCATACAAAAAATGCGCTCGCATTCGTGTGCGAGCGCAAAAGGTGTTAATTCTGTGTTGTTGTGTCACTTTTCACAATCATTATTTGTGAAAAGTGACATTCCTTTTGATGCGGATTAGCAGCCTTTCTCCAACTTGAGTGTACGGGTTGGTTGATCACATACTTCGGTTGGACCGTAGTATTGGATTGGGCCTGGGTAGATGTAACTGGTGTTGGCGTCTGCCCACTCCTCGCGGTGTGCTACCAGGTACTTGTATGGAGCACCATTGAGGTCAACGAGCGCTTTTTGGATAACAGGCTTCATCTTGCCGTTACGCTTCTCCATGTTCATCATCATGGTGATAGGTACACCACCTGCAATCCACTCTGATGCTGGCTTGGTCAGATTCTGTACCAATGACATGTAGCCGGTCTTGCCGTTGGCAATCAGCCAGGTGGCGGTCACGCCGATAGAGTAGCAGTAATCTGCATCGAAATTTGATGGGATAGCACAACGACCTTCGTAGCCGAAGAAGTGGTTGATGGCGTTGAACTTGCCCTTGTAGCTGCCCTCACCCTTCATGACAGCCAGTTTCTTGGCTACCATCTCGATAAGCAGTTTCTCGGTTTCGATCTGTGATACCATCACGTTGCCGTGTGGGTCGCGATCCAGCATCAACTGGCGTGCGATACCCTTTGGCAGGTCGCGGAACAATGCGCATGCCTCTGGTGACAAGCAGGCTTTTACAAACTGACGCTTCTCGTCATCGGTAGCCAAACCTTGGAACTCCTCTGCGTGTACGGCAAGCAGGTCGTTGAGCTCTGCGATGAGGCGCTTCATGGCTGGGATGAACTCGATCAGACCTTCTGGAATCAGTACGGTACCGAAATTCAAACCGGCATCTGCGCGTGCTACGATGACTTTAACAATCTGGTCAACTACGTCGTTCAGGGTTTGCTCTTGTGCTTCTACTTCCTCTGAGATGAGACATACGTTTGGTTGAGCCTGAAGTGCGCACTCCAATGCAATATGAGATGCTGAGCGGCCCATCAAACGGATGAAGTGCCAGTATTTCTTTGCAGAGTTGGCATCACGTTGGATGTTACCAATCAACTCTGAATATACCTTACATGCGGTGTCAAAGCCAAATGAGGTCTCGATTTGTTCGTTCTTCAGGTCGCCATCGATGGTCTTGGGGCAACCGATTACCTGAATGCCGGTCTCTTTCTGGAGGTAGTATTCTGCCAATACGCAGGCATTGGTGTTGGAGTCATCACCGCCGATGATAACTACGGCCTTGATTCCCAACTTGTTGCAGATCTCGATGCCTTTATCAAATTGCCAGGTCTCTTCCAGCTTGGTACGACCGGAACCGATAATGTCGAAACCGCCGGTGTTGCGATACTCGTCGATAATCTCACCGGTCAACTCGATGTACTTGTGCTCAATCAGACCGCTTGGGCCACCCAGAAAACCATACAGTTTGTTGGCTGGGTTGAGATTCTTCAATCCGTCATACAAACCGGAGATGACGTTGTGACCGCCGGGGGCCTGGCCACCTGACAGGATGACACCTACGTTCATTGGCTCGTAGGTCTTCTTCTCGCCTTTCACCAGTTTCAGTACTGGCATGCCATAGGTGTTAGGGAAGAGAGCTTTGATATCTTCCTGATCAGCAACTGATTGGGTAAGTTCGCCGGCTTCGATAGCCACATTACCCTTAAGAGCCTGCGGCAATTTTGGCTGATAACTGCCGCGTGCAATTTGAAGTGGACTTTTTTGCATATGCTTAAAATAATTAAAGATGTTGTTTCTCGTCTGAAATGTCGCATCATGGTGGTTGCTCTTGACTTTCATGATGCGCAGATTTCAAAAATCCGGTGCAAAATTACTAAAAATATCGCATGTGTGCAAGAAAAATCTACATTTCTTGCCATTTGCCATCTTGTTTTATCAATTTGACCAGTTCTTCGACAGCTTCCTCTTGGGGGATATTTTTCATTACGCACTCTTTTTGTCGGTAGAGCGAGACTTTCCCTCTGGCAGCTCCTACATATCCGTAATCGGCATCCGCCATCTCGCCGGGACCGTTCACTATGCAACCCATCACGGCTATCTTCAGTCCCTTGAGATGACCGGTGGCCTGGCGAATCTCGCGAATAACGTCTTCGATCTGAAAGAGCGTTCTGCCGCATGAAGGACAGCTGACGTACTCCGTCTTGTAGCGAATGACACCGGCCGCCTGAAGGATGTCTTTGGATAGTGTCTCCAGTCGTTCGGTAGAGAAATGTGCATTGGATAACTCGATTTGTTGTATGCCCTGTTGACTCCAACAGAAGCGACCACATTCGGCAGCTGCTTGCAGCTGGAAGAGCGACCAATCCTCTTGTTGACTCTCGTAATGCAGCGTACGACCATCTGCGTTTAACTCGGCCGTTACTCCATTGTAGCGGATGCTTTGGTTGTCGGTGAAATAGTCTCGAAGTGCGGTGGCGACCGGAATCTCGGCTTCTGGTGCTTCGCTCAGGGACACACGTATGGTGTCACCGATGCCATCGGCCAAAAGGGCGCCAATGCCTACTGCTGACTTGATGCGACCATCTTCGCCTTCACCGGCTTCCGTTACGCCCAGATGGAGTGGGAAGTGCATGTCTTCGGCGTCCATTTTCTCTACCAGCAGACGCACGGTCTCTACCATGATGCGGGTGTTGCTGGCCTTGATGGAGAGTACGATGTCGCTGAAATGTTCGCGTACCGCTACACGAAGAAACTCAAGGCAACTCTCCACCATGCCTGCCGGAGTGTCGCCATATCGAGACATGATTCGATCCGACAAACTGCCGTGATTGACGCCAATGCGTATGGCGGTATGGTGCGATTTGCAGATGTTGAGCAACTGTGTGAAACGCGCCGCCAGACGCTCCAACTCTTCTGCGTACTCCGCATCGGTATAATCCAGGTGTTTGAACTGCCGTGCCGGATCCACATAGTTGCCGGGGTTGATGCGTACTTTCTCAACGTATTGTGCGGTCAGGTCCGCTACGTTGGGATTGAAGTGAATATCGGCTACAAGAGGTGGCATGACCGCCCTTTTATGAGCCAATAGCTCATGTATCTGCTTGAGGCTCTCGGCTTCACGCGACCCCTGGGTGGTGTAGCGTAGCAGCTCTGCACCTGCGGCAAAGCAACGCTCGGCTTGGGCGACCGAGTTTTCGATATCATTCGTATCCGTGTTCGCCATCGTTTGGATGCGAATGGGATACGCTGAGCCTATACATAGTGCTCCTACGTGTGTCGTGCTGGTCGCACGACGGGTATAGATGAGTGGTAACGACATGGTCTGAAGATTTCAAATAGGCTGCAAAGATACGAAATAATTCTGATATAACCAAATAAAATCTTATTTGGGCATAAAAAAAGAAGCATAGTAGCGAACTACCTGCTTCTTTGTGGGGAAATGCTCTCGTTTATAGAGGATTTTTATTCGCTCCATAAACGTTGCGCAAACCTGGGTTAACATGCAACCATCGTTTGCAGCGCATCCGCGAGGATGGAGAGCATCGGAATCAAACCAATAAACAATCTTCTCATACGTTAAGTTACTTAAGTTTGGTGCTCAGCTGCACCTGTAAAACACAAAACACAATCTTAATTTCCTTTTTGAAAGGGGCTGCGTGCCGGAGGAGGATAAAACCGGCTCCATTTCCGCAGGCCCCGCGGGATTAACAGACTAATCCTAAATCGAGTAGGCCAACTCGGTGGCTACTACTCGGCCAATCGATGAGGTTTTTCAGTACAGTTCGATAGTACTCCTTTTCGAAAGGCGCTGCAAAGATAGCATGAGTTTTTGATATGACCAAATTTTTCGACTAAAAAATGTGCGATTCTTAAAAAATGATAGTCGCATCTTAATAATCGGCAATCGTGTTTCTCTTGTTTGTGTGTTTTATTTTACTATAAAAACGGCCATTTTGCTAACTCTGAATTAGCAAAATGGCTATAAATAGGGGTGTTTTGTGGATTATTGGTGAATTTTGAACCTGTACCTGCTGTAAAAGTGTGGTTTTGTAAAATCGCGGCTGCGTGTTATAGCACCTCAATACGATATTGGTCAAACTCGATCACCTCACCCGATGTGATCTTGGCACGTTTACGCAGTTCTATCACGCCATTGCGTGTCACCATGCCTGCTGCAACCACTTCTTGTGCCTCGGAACCCGAATATACACAATTGGTGGCCTTGAGCAGTTGTATCAATTGGATGGAATCGTCTTCTCCACCACGCAGGGCAAACTGAATAGTAGTCATAATGAATATAAAATAAAAAAGGCTACCTGCCGCAGCAAGTAGCCTGTGGTTGCGAAGGATTAATCCTCTGCAGCACGCAATTGTTGCACATAGATAGCGTGCTCCATCTTAAGGCGCTTCTTCTCGCTTGGTGCCTGGAAAGCCTGACGACGACGGAGCTCTTTGATGGCACCGGTCTTCTCGAATTTACGCTTGAACTTCTTCAACGCGCGTTCGATGTTCTCACCTTCTTTTACTGGTACGATAATCATGCGTTTACACCTCCTTCTCTTTTACCCACTGCCGATGCACGACATTCAGGGTGATAGCCCTTGTTTAAGTCTTAGGCTTGACCTTTAGTTTTGTGATGGGGGGAAAACGCCCCCTCGTTTAGTCGTTAAAAAAAGGTCGGTATTACCCAACCTCTTTTGTGGTACCCAGGACCGGGATCGAACCGGTATGCCTCGCGGCACTGGTGTTTGAGACCAGCGCGTCTACCTATTCCGCCACCTGGGCTCGCGTGGATAATCCGCACGATGTAGACTGCTCTTTTGAAAAGCGGCTGCAAAGGTACTGCTTTTTTCTGACATGACCAAATATTTCTGTCAAAAAATGTGTTTTTGGCATAAAAAAGGTCCGAAAACAGTCGTTTTTGTGCAAGAAAGAACGGTTTTCGGACCTCTAAAGGGACTGTGTGAGCTGTTACCAGGTCTCCAATGTGTGGGTCAGTTCGTCAAAGCAATGTACTTTTCCGCTGGCCTTCAGTTGCTCGATTTGCTCGTTGACTGCCTGATCGTATGGCTGGCAGCTGGCCTCGGCTGGCACGTCGCGAATCACGCCCAAGGCGATAGGTAACTCCGAACCATTGGCTTCCATCTCGGCTTTTGCTTCGACGGTGTCGGGTTGACCCATCAGCGCCAACATACGATGCAGCGTCGGGTCGGACATTTGTGCATCGTGCGTGAGTACGCGCTCGTCATCTGCGGGTACTACAATAAGGTGTGGGATGACGGTCGAGTAGTCCAATGCCAAACCTTTGTCCATCTCTTTTCCGAAGAGCATCTTCTTCCCATGCTCGAGGAGGATGGTGCGGTCGGCACGGGTCTCTCTGTCCGCGATGAAATTATGCGTACCATTGTTGAAAATAACGCAGTTGACCAGACACTCTATCAGCGATGCTCCCTTGTGGGCATTGGCTGCCACCATGCACTTCACCGTGGTTGGCATATCCACATCCAGCGTACGAGCGAAGAATGTGCCACGTGCGCCAAAACAGAGTTCGGCTGGAATGAATGGGCGCTCTACGGTTCCGAATGGGCTGCTCTTGGATACAAAGCCCTTAGGGGAAGTGGGGGAGTACTGACCTTTGGTCAAACCGTAGATGCGGTTGTTGAAAAGGCAGATGTTCAGGTCCACATTTCGGCGGATGGAGTGGATGAAGTGATTACCACCGATGGCTAGGCAGTCGCCATCACCGGTCATCTGCCAAACGGTAATCTCGGGGTGAGACGTCTTGACACCGGTTGCGATTGCGGCACCGCGACCATGGATGGTGTTGAAACCATAAGGAGCCAGGTAGTGAGGCATACGGCTGGAACAGCCGATACCCGAGATGACGGCAACCTGATGAGCTGGGACACCTATCTCGGCCATTGCTTTCTGCAGGGCCATGGCTATGGCGTGGTCACCACAACCGGGGCAAAAACGTACGTATTGATCGGATTTAAAATCTTTTGCTTCCATAATCATAAAAATAACGAAGAATCTAATTCTGTGGCTCTAATCGCTTGTTATAAAGCAGATTAGCATCCCTTTACGTAGCTGACAATGTCACTTACCTGGAATGGCTGACCTTCCATGCGGTTGAATTGTTCCATCTTGATCTCTGGGAACTGACTGCGCAGATAGGCAACAAACTGACCGCAGTTGAGTTCGCATACGACGATTCGCTTGTAGCGCTCGAGCACCTGACGGGTGTTGCGTGGCAGAGGGTTGATGAAGTTAAAATGGGCAAGGCTGCAGCCCAGTTCGGTTGCTGCTGCGCGCAGGTGGCCTTCGGTTGAACCCCAACCTACGAGCAGCGTCTCTTTGTCGGTTACCACTTCCGGTTGCCATACGTTCAGGTATGGTATGCGGTTTTCTATCTGTTTTACTTTCGCTGCACGAGCCAGCGTCATCTTCTCGTGGTTGGCAGGGTTGGTTGAGATGGTGCCCTTCTCGGCATCACGCTCCAAACCGATGTTGCGGTGGTTATAGCCTTCCATGCCGGGATAGGCCCAATAGCGAACGCCGTTCTCGTCGCGCAAGGCGGGATTATATTGTCCCTTGTGCTCCTCGAGTACCCCCTGTGGATGAATCTCGGGAAGACCATTCAGGCTGGGCACGTTCCAGATGCTGGTGCCGTTGGCCAGATAGGTGTCTGTCAGCAGCACGACCGGTGTCATGTTCTCCAGCGCTATCTTTGCTGCCATGAAGGCGAAGTCGAAGCAGTTGGCCGGAGTTGAGGCTGCCATAACTACGGCTGGACATTCGCCGTTGCGGCCATACAGGGCCTGCAGCAGGTCTGTTTGCTCCGTCTTGGTCGGCAAACCGGTAGAGGGACCACCACGTTGCACGTCCACTACGACCAATGGCAATTCGGCCATGACGGCCAATCCTAATGCCTCGCCTTTCAGGCTCAATCCCGGTCCGGAAGTGGTGGTTACTGCCAGATCACCTGCGAACGAAGCACCGATGGCGGTACAGATTCCGGCAATCTCATCCTCCGCTTGGACTGTCATCACGCCGCAGGACTTGAGCGTACTCAACTCGTGCAGAATATCGGTGGCAGGAGTGATAGGATATGAACCCAGGAACAGTTTCTTTCCTGCTTTCTCGGCTGCGGCAACCAGGCCCCATGCGGTGGCTTTGTTACCTGCGATCGACGCATGACGGCCTTCGCTCTTCACGCTGGTATTGGCCTCAATACGTATCTGGTTTACGCTCAGAGCCAGGTTCTGGCCGTAGTTATAACCGTCGGTCAGTACTTTGACGTTAGGCGCGATCAGTGCCGGTTTCTTTTTGAACTTATCCTCCAGGAACTTAACTGCGTTCTCGATAGGACGGTCGAAGAGCCAGCAGACCAGACCCAACGCGAACATGTTCTTTGAGCGCACGATGGCTTTTTGGTCCAGACCGGAGTCTTTGAGGCTCTCTTTGGTCAGCGAAGTCAGCGCTACGGGAACCACTTGAACGCTCTCAGGCAAGGCCAACTCCGTGAATGGATTATCCGTCTTGTACAGAGCTTTTTCCAGGTCTTTCGCCGTGAAACTGTCGGTGTCGCAAATCACGATGGAGTGGGCATGAATATGCTCCACGTTCACTTTCAGGGCGGCGGCATTCATCGCTACCAGAACGTCGGCCTTGTCGCCCGGCGTGTAAACACCCTTGCCTAAATGCACTTGGAAACCACTCACGCCGCCCAATGTACCTTGGGGCGCACGTATCTCGGCCGGAAAATCAGGGAAGG
The DNA here is from genome assembly GCA_024399615.1 of Paludibacteraceae bacterium. Taxonomy (GTDB): domain Bacteria; phylum Bacteroidota; class Bacteroidia; order Bacteroidales; family Paludibacteraceae; genus Colicola. The sequence goes on from JAKSNQ010000002.1 coordinate 47,551, forward strand.
TAGAAATCTCGTCGCCCAGGATGGCGGACAGAGAAGAAAAGAGGTTACCCGTCAGCTGCATGCCGTCACCCGAGTCACCTACAAATCGAACTACTACAGATTGCATGATATTTGTGTGTGTTTTGATTATCAGGAATGTTTTTAAGGGACTGCAAAGTTACTATAAATTATTGACATGACCAAATAAAATCGTCATAAATCGACAAAAAGGGGGTGTTCTAACAATTGCTTTTTGTTTGATTTGACAGTTTTGGGGTAGTAGATTGTTGAGTTGAGTGAAATGGAGAATGTCCAGTGAACATTCGAAGAGACTCTATGCGGGCATAGTGACTGAATGATACTCAGCAAGATACAAGCCAAAAGGACAAAGCGTCCACAGCTTGCAGATCGTGTGAGCTCTGCGCACTTTCAGATCGTTCCCTTTAGGGATAAGAACTAAGAAAATAGTATAGAACTACCCATTTTTATTGTTAAAAATGTAAACGGGGCACATTTATGATCGTCCCCCTTGTGGGGAAAGAATTTTAGAACACCCCAAAAAAGAGCCTGCTCATCCGAGCAGGCTCTTCCTCCGTGAAAGGTTTTGTGGGGCTTTTGCCCCGATTATAACTCGCGCTATCGGGAAATAGGTGAGTTTTGGGTTGCGTATGGCTATTCCGTTGTGATTATCTCCCCCGTGTATTGGAGTTCGATAACGCTATGGTTGGCGGTGGTCAGGTTGGCTCGAATGACGCAGTTCTCGGCTTCGTCTCTTTCGATCTGCATCTCGCCTGCTGTCACCCAATACTTAACGCCCTTCGACTCGTCTGCCAGGTAATAGGTGGTGATGTCGTATTTGGCCAGCGCGCCGGCATCGCCGTGATTGAGGGTCATTGGCGCATACGACTGATACGCCCCTACGGTGTAGGTTCCTGTGGGTAACTGTCCGTAGTCGTCTGGCTCGCTTGTGCCCATCAGGTCCACATACAGGATGGAACCATCGGTGGCAGGTAAGACAACCAGGTAGTTGTTGATGCCGCACTGGTAATAGTCGCCATATGGGCTGAGGATGCACGCTTCGGCTGTCAACGCAAAAGTGGAAGCATCCGCAGGTTCTCCGCTGTAGTCTGCCTGTTCCTTGGGCGAGGCTTCATGGATGACGAAAGAACTGACTTTTACCACGGAGTTCAGGAGGTAGGATGTGCCATTATCCCCTCGGACTTTACCTTTGAAGCGGTAACGTCCGTCTGCGGTCTGCTCAATGCTGATGGCGCATTCGTGGAAGAATACAAAATGCTGTCCGTCGGTGGTGTATTTGCATCCGTCCTGTACCATGTCATTGTTGACATAGGTGCCGGTGATGTCAAACTCGTTATCTTTCAGTCGATTGGCATCGGTCAGATAACGGAAATCCAACCATAGTACTGTCTCCGGTTGTTTTTCGTAGGTGAGCTTACAACGGAAATCGGCCTCTTTCGCTCCCGTCTCAGGCATGAATACCTCTACCTCGGTCTGATCTAATCGAACCGTTACCTGGGGCTCGCGTTCGCAGGAAAGCATCATCGCGGCCGCAATGAGTATGTAGAGGAGTCGTTTCATGCCTGAAAATGGGGGTTGCTCGGGGTGTTATTCGATGACGTTGCCGAGGAGGTTATAAAGTTTGTTGTCCTTCTCGATAACGATTTGCTGATTCATCAATCGCTTTTGTGCAGAGGTGGCTGTTTCTACGTTTTCTACAGCTGTTCCCGCAACGGCTTCAATGGTGGCGCTGATGGTGCGGCCATAGGAATTGGTGCCATCTACGACGATATGGGCTCTGCCCTCATTGTTGGTTACAGTAACAGTACCACCTACCAGGAACCATACATCGCTGATGTACTCTCCGTTTAATATTCCGGCAAACGAACCTACGATGCTGTTTCCGTCAAGTCCTTCACTTGCCCAAACCGTACCGAAATCCAACGTCTCATTGACAGCATAGGTGCCGGCTGGGATGATGATAGTGTTGTCAAGGTGGTCAACTCGGAAGAATAGACCGACTGTGGTGGTGGCATCATATGCATTTACTGTCACTATGCCATATTGTGTGAAGTATGAAGTGTCAAATTGAGCTCTGGTGTAGTTGTGCTGGAAATCTGCGTCAGGAGTGTCATAATCCAATCCATCAGGAACATTAGGCTCGCCCGGATCTTCTATTTCTGGTCCGTCCTGTAGCTCGATTTCTGATGGGTAACCATAGTAATAGTAGAGGTAGTCGTATGCATCTACTTCCAATGTCTGATTGAGCGTGTAGGTGTTGTTGGCGGCATCCTGCATCGTAACCGAGAAGTCGTACAGCAAACCGTCGTTGTGGCTGATGCTCATCGTTCCGCTGGTTATTTCGACCGTATCTCCTGCGGCGCGAATAACGAGGGCTTCGTAGATAGACTCATCTGCGAAGGTGTATGTGCCGGCTATATGCGTGGCATCGGCATTTCCGTACATGTCCACGTACAGGCAGAAAGAATTGTTGGAGTCCAGGAAATAGAGAGTCCAGTCTGAGACATCTTCCGTATATGTTCCCCAGTATGCAGCCTCTACACCGATGGCATTCAAGGTGTAGTTCTGATTGATGGCACGCGACATTTGCGCTTGTGGGGCAGAAACGAATCGGTTTGATTGCTTTTTGTCCAAATGGGTTGGACGAGCCATCTGACGGAGGGCCATTGTTTGGGCAAAATCTGCAGTTGATTGGATTTCAAATGCATGGGCGCAAGTCATGACAACTAATGCGCAAAGAAGAAAGTAGATTCTTTTCATATGGAATGGATTTTATTGGAAAAATAGGTAAAAACAGGGGAAAATAGGTAAAAACGGAGGCCAAGCCATTATGCTGACCTCCGTTTCACTTATCTATCAGTTACGATTAGTGCTTGAAGGTGACAATCTTTGGCTCGATTTTTCTGGCCTCAATCTGGCGACCGATTTTGGTTGCCTTAGGAGCCTTCTTCGCTGGAGCGCTGAAGGTTACTTCCTCCAGTGGCAGAGTTGCGGTGCCGCTTACTACGTGGTTGAGGGCATCGGTGGCGTTGATGGTGATGGTCGTATTCTCGCCGTTCTGGCTGAATGCAACGGTACCGCCGCACAATGCTGCATATGGCTCCGTGATGCTGTTGCCTGACAGGGTGTAGTACCATGAACCTGCGATGTATTGGTTATTCTCCAGGTAACCAGGCAGGGCGGTACCTACTCTGCCGGTCATGTTGGCATCGATGGTGTAGGTCTGGCCGAATACCTGAGTGCCCTGAGCGGCAACGAGGTAGAACTGGCAACCCTCTGTCTCGCGAGCATTGTCAACCTCTACGTAATATACTGAAGCGCCGTTTTCGAGGCGACCTGCATTAGCGTAAATGATGCGACTTGCTGGAGTAAAGGATACATTGCCTCTGAGGGTGGTTGGGAATACATCTGCCAAAGATGCCTCGGTGGTAGTGAAGTTCTTGGTTGCTGCATCACCGATGAGTTCTCCGGTAAATGGATTGACTGCTACTGCTATGACTACATATTCGGTTGAACCATTCAAGCCGCTGTAATCGTAGCTGTCGGTGCCTTGTGACAATACCTGTGCGAGGGTGTAGCCGTAGATGTCGAGCTGGTCGTTCAGGTCGTCGATGAGGTACTGAGCTGCGCCGCGAGCGCCACCCAGACCATCAAAACTGCGCTTATCTACGATGTCGAAATAGTAGTAGGCATCTGCTGGCTTGGCGGTAACGGATACGGAAGCGGTGCTGCTGGTGATGTCGCTTACGTTGATGGTGAAGCTTACCTTGCTTGGTGCTACGTACTCTGCGGTAGTGAACTCTTGCTTGTAGATGCGTGGTACGATTATTTTACCCTTGGGGCTCAGGTAGAATGCATAGGCAATATAAGTGGTGCTGCCGTCCAGGCCTTCCAGAACATCATCATATGCGCCTTTTACCAGCAGATCCTCATAGGTTATGTCCATACCCAACTGAGCGTAGAAATCTATCACTTGGTCGAAATAATCAACCATATCGGCGATGACTGCAGAGTCGCTCATCTCGCCGTACTTTTCTACATAGGCATCCTTAGGTGCGTATGAGCATACATAGTAAAGGCTGTCGTGAGATGGTGTAACGCTGATGTCTGCACCATTATACACGATGTTTGACAATTTGATGTCGATTTTGTAGCTTGCATATGGGTCGGCCGGAGTCTTTGGCTTGCATGACGCAAAACCCAATGCGATGGCAATTACTGCCAAGACGTTAAAAAACTTTTTCATACCTAATTTCTATAATAATTACATTTTGTTACAAAATTGGGCTGCAAAGATAGCAAAAATATGTGATACGACCAAATTTTTTGACAATAATCCTGCTAAAACTTGCATATTTGAGAAAAAAGCAGTACTTTTGCATCTTTATTCATGCGCATATATGGGTGCGCACTCAGTATTGAGGTACAAAACTTATTCGTTTAGAGAATGAATCATATTCGAAATTTTTGCATTATTGCACATATCGACCATGGCAAATCGACTATTGCCGACCGTCTGCTGGAGTTTACCAATACGGTGGATCAGCGCGATATGGAGAATCAGGTGCTGGACGACATGGATCTGGAGAAGGAGCGTGGTATTACCATCAAGTCGCACGCTATTCAGATGCGATACCGGGACTACACGCTGAACCTGATCGACACTCCGGGGCACGTGGACTTCTCCTATGAGGTGTCGCGCTCTATCGCGGCATGCGAGGGAGCATTGCTCATCGTCGATGCTTCTCAGGGAGTACAGGCACAGACCATCTCCAATCTCTACATGGCCTTGGAGCATGACCTCGAAATCATACCGGTCATGAACAAGTGCGATATGGACTCGGCTATGCCCGACATGGTCGAGGACGAGATTGTGGAACTCCTGGGCTGCAAGCGCGAAGAGATCATCCGCGCCAGCGGAAAAACAGGCATGGGCGTGGAGGAAATTTTGGAGGCTATCGTCGAGCGTATTCCTGCACCAAAAGGCGACCCGGAGGCTCCGCTCCAAGCACTTATTTTTGACTCGGTGTTCAACTCTTTCCGTGGCATCATTGCCTATTTCAAGATTGTGAATGGCACGCTCCGCTCCGGAGATAAGGTGAAGTTCTTCAATACCGGAAAGGAGTATGCGGCCGATGAGATTGGTATCCTCAAGCTGAACATGCAGCCGACCAAAGAACTCTCGGCCGGAAACGTGGGCTATATCATCTCCGGTATCAAGACTTCCACCGAAGTGAAGGTCGGCGATACCATCACACATGTGGCACGGCCTTGCGAGAAAGCGATTGAGGGATTCCAGGAGGTGAAACCGATGGTCTTTGCCGGTGTCTATCCTATCGAAACGGAGGATTTTGAGAACCTGCGTGCTTCGCTCGAGAAACTGCAACTCAACGATGCTTCGCTCACCTTTACGCCCGAGTCTTCTGTTGCACTCGGATTCGGTTTCCGTTGTGGATTCCTCGGCTTGCTGCATATGGAGATTGTGCAGGAGCGACTGGATCGCGAGTTCGATATGGACGTCATCACCACGGTCCCAAACGTGTCTTATCGGGTCTTTACCAAGGATGGACAGATGACCGAGGTGCACAACCCGGCTGGCATGCCGGACCCCACACTCATCGACCATGTCGAGGAGCCATATATCCGAGCATCTATCATCACGACGACCAATTTTATAGGGCCTATCATGACGCTTTGCCTCGAGAAGCGGGGCGAACTGATTAAGCAGGAGTATATCTCTGGCAATCGTGTCGAGATTTATTTCGACTTGCCTCTGGGCGAGATTGTGATTGATTTCTATGACAAGCTGAAGTCTATCTCCAAGGGATATGCTTCCTTTGACTACCACGGCAATGGCTTCCGTCAGTCTGATCTCGTCAAACTGGATATCCTGCTCAATGGCGAGCAGGTGGATGCGCTTTCCACGCTTACTCACCGCGCGAATGCCGTCGATTTCGGAAGACGCATGTGCGAGAAACTCAAGGAGTTGCTGCCTCGCCAGCAATTCGATATCGCCATTCAGGCAGCTATCGGCGCCAAGATTATTGCGCGTGAGACGGTCAAGCAGGTGCGAAAAGATGTGCTGGCCAAGTGCTATGGTGGCGACGTCAGCCGTAAGCGTAAGCTCCTTGAGAAGCAGAAAAAAGGTAAGAAGCGCATGAAGCAGATTGGTAATGTCGAGGTACCACAGAAAGCCTTCCTTGCCGTACTAAAACTGGATTAAATCACTAAATATATGGAACCATTAGAACATCTCATCCCTGCGTGGATGCTTATCCCTTTCGCCTGCATGCTGCTGTGCATCGCTATCCTTCCTCTTGTGCCGAAGGTGGGCGAGTGGTGGGAACACAACACTCACAAACTGTACGTCTCCCTCATACTGGGCGTACCGGTGGCTATCTGGCTCTGCCTGCATGGCATGAGTCACGAACTCATTCATCAGATGGTGTACGACTATGTGCCGTTTATCCTGTTGCTCATGGCGCTGTTTGTTACTACCGGAGGCATCTGTATCCGTGGTGACTATCGCGCTACACCTACCATCAACACCATCATCCTCGCCATCGGATGGGTACTCGCTTCGTTCATGGGAACGACCGGAGCGGCCATGTTGCTCATCCGTCTGCTCCTATCCACTATCTCACAACGTCAGTACAAGGTGCATACCATACTGTTTTTCATCGCTATTGTGGCCAACTGTGGTGGACTGCTCAGCCCGCTGGGCGATCCTCCTTTGTTCCTCCTCTTCCAGAAGGGAGTTCCGTTCGCTTGGTGGATGCAGAATATGTTCCCCGAGTGGCTCGTGACCGGACTGCTCTTGCTCACTATCTATTTCATCTGGGATACGATCCTCTACAAGAAAGAGCCGCTTGAGGCATTGATGTCAGATGCACGTGAGGCGACCAAGTTGCAGGTCAGCGGACTGATCAACATCTTCTGGTTGCTCTGTGTCATCGCATCTACCATGTTCATCAACGCGACTTATATCCCCGCCATGGGCGAGCACGATGCGCCGTTCTACCTCAAACTCCTGCGCGAGTGGGTGTTCATCGCCATCATCGCTGGCAGCTGGATCACTACGCGTAAGCATGTCCGCGTGCAGAACAACTACTCCTGGACGCCTATCATGGAGGTGGCATGCGTCTTCTTGGGCATTTTCGCTACCATGACGCCTGCGCTCATGTTCCTTCAGGCGATGAAGGGAGATATCGCGGCTGTCCTGAGCGCTCCTTGGCAGTTTGTCTATTGCACGGGTACACTCTCCGCCTTCCTCGACAATGCGCCTACTGCCATGGTCTTCTACTCGATGGCTCCTCAGGCTGCGGATATGGCACTCAATGTGGCGAACATCGACCCGGTATTCCTTAAGGCCATCTCATTTGGAGCTGTCTTCTTCGGCTCGCTCACCTATATCGGTAATGGACCTAACTTCATGGTCGCTTCCATCGCGCAGCAGGAGGGCATCAAGATGCCGTCGTTCTTTGGATACATGATTAAGTTCTCGCTTATCGTCTGCCTGCCGGTATATATCTTGGTACAGATTCTGTTTATCTGACATCCCCTATGTCAAAACCCGCTATTGTAACACAATACGAAGAGCAATTGGCTGCCGGTACGGCGATGTATTTCGATCCGGTCGAACTGGACGAGATTTTCCACTACTATGCCGAGGATAACCGGTTGAACATGTTGGCCGAGGTGCTGGCGCTGTCTATGCGCCTGCACCCCGACGATGTGATGGTGCGGCAGATGGATGCCGAGTACGAACTGAACATGGGCGACACGGCGCTGGCCTTGGAGAAATTGGATAGGATATACAATCCGGATCATCCGTTCCATAATATCCTCCGTTCGGCGGCCTTGGCCAAACTGGGACGTACGGCGGAGGCGTTGGAGGCGGCCCAACTGGCCCTGCGTGACGAGGACCCCAAGGAGTTTGTGGCATATGATGTGGCCTTGGGATTCATGAATGCCAACATGTTCGCCCTCGCGCAGCAGTATTTCCGTCAGTCGCTTCGCCATCATCCCGACGATTCCCGAACACTCTCTGGACTGCTGTATTGTGCCTCGCAACTGAGTCTCGTGTCTCCACAGGACGACATATCCGACATAGCGGAGCGATTGCTGCAATTGGACCCTTACAACTACGAGGCATGGATGGCGAAAGGCAACACCCTGGCGCAGAAAGAACTCTATGCCGAGGCTATCGATGCCTACGACTACGCCATGGCTATTGCACCCGACGAACCCGACCCGCAGATTTTCAAGGCCCATTGCCTGGTTGCGCTCGAGCAACCGGAGGAGGCCATGCGCCTGCTGACCGAGGCTCGGGAGAGAGTCGAGGGAGAGCAACTGGCTACTATCTGTCTTGTCCTGTCTGCCATGTATGCAGAACATAAGCAGGTGGACGAGGCCAAAGAGGCCGCATGGACGGCTGTTACTGCATCTGGAGGCGACACTACCTTGCTCCTCAAGGCAGCCTATGCCTTTCTGGATATAGAGGCAGAGGTCGAGGCGCTGACGGTCTTCGAGGCCGTGGACGAAAAAATGCCCGACGATGTGACGGTATTGGGTCATCTCGCTGAACTGTATGGCAAGACGATGCAGTTCGAGCTGGCGAACAAAATATATCAGCGACTGTCGGAAATAGCACCCGGCGCGAGCGTGTATGCGCTATGGGGAGGACTGAACATGTCGCAGGGAAAGTACCGAGAGGCCTATCGGCTCTTCAACAAGGCCAACCAAATGGAGCAGATGTGGCAGACATGCATTCTCATGGCCGCATGCGATGTCGAACTGCAGTACACGCAGCGGCTCATTCAGGATTTGCGATTGGCCTATGCCATGTGCCCGGACGAGTGTTTCCGGTTTTTCGAGACGTTGTGTCCGGACATGTATAAGGAGCTTACGCTCAAGGGGACTATTGATGATATTGTGGTTGCTTATCATCGTTGGCTCGACAAGTACGAGGACCAGCTCCGCCGCCAGCACCACTCCAACCCTTCCCAATCCCCTAAATAGTCAAATTGTAAATAGTCAAATAGTCAAATAGTAAATAGTCAAATTGTCAAATCAGATAATTGTCAAATAGTCAAATCAGATAATAGTCAAATCAATTAATTGTCCACACGAAGTGATCAGGCGTCGCCGTACCCCTTGTGGG
>JAKSNQ010000020.1 GCA_024399615.1 Paludibacteraceae bacterium
AGCAACAAGGCGCTCCTGGAGCTCCAAGTCATTTGTGGTTTTAACTCGATTCATATTCTTAACCATTTATTAGAAGTTGAGGCCTGCTTCACGAGCGGCATCAGCAAGTTGTTTAACACGACCATGATAGAGATAACCATTACGATCAAACACGACAGTAGCAACGCCTGCCTTTTGTGCAGCTTCTGCGATTGCCTTGCCTACGATAGCGGCTTTCTCAGTTTTGGTAATTTTATCTGTAATAGCCAAAGATGAAGCCGATGCAAGAGTAACACCCTTAGTATCGTCAATTACTTGTGCGTAAATCTGGCTATTCGAACGAAATACAGTGAGACGAGGACGCTCTGCAGTACCGGAAACCTTGGTACGGATATGAGCCTTAATCTTAAGTCTTCTTTCTATTTTCTTGTCCATAGTTAACTAATCTTTTTATTACTTACCAGCCGACTTACCAGCTTTACGACGAATAACTTCACCTTGGAACTTAACACCTTTACCCTTGTAAGGTTCTGGCTTGCGGAATGAGCGAATCTTAGCACAAATTTGGCCAATAAGCTGCTTATCTGCAGACTCAAGGATAACGAGAGGATTTTGGTTACGCTCTGACTTTGTCTCTACTTTAACCTCTGAGGGCAATTGCAGATAAATTGGGTGAGTATAACCAAGTGCAAACTGAAGAAGATTACCAGTATTCTCTACACGATAACCAACACCAACGAGTTCGAGCACCTTCTTATAACCTTCTGAAACACCTATAACCATATTGTTAATAAGCGCGCGATAAAGGCCATGCATTGCACGATTCTCCTTCTCATCATCAGGACGAGTAACAGTGATAGATGCACCTTCTACATTAACTGAAATTGCAGGATTAACTGCTTGAGTAAGAGTACCCTTAGGACCCTTAACGGTAACCACGTTGTTTGAATCAACAGAAACGGTTACACCAGCTGGGATTGAAATAGGCAATTTACCAATTCTAGACATAGTTATAACCTCCTATTAATAAACGTAGCACAAAACTTCACCACCAAGTTTCAAACCTTCAGCTTCCTTATTAGTCATCACACCCTTTGAAGTAGAAAGGATTGCAATACCAAGACCATTAAGAACACGTGGCATCTCACGATAGCCAACATACTGACGTAGACCTGGGGTAGAAATACGAGTTAAAGACTTGATGGCGTTAACTTTGTTAACTGGATCATACTTCAAAGCAACCTTAATCGTGCCTTGAGGGCCATCCTCGACAAACTTGTAAGAAAGGATATAACCCTTTTCAAACAAGACGCGAGTGATCTCTTTCTTCAGATTCGAAGCAGGAACTTCAACAACGCGATGTCCGGCTTTGATTGCATTTCTCAAACGAGTGAGATAATCTGCGATTGGATCTGTCATAATAGTTTAAATTAATCCCGCCTGTCGGGACAATATTTAAATTAATTAATTACTAAGAGCGGCGTCCAGGTACCGCTTATATAGCGAGTCGCTTTTATAAATTCATAGCGACATCAACCGACACACAAAATGTGCCAATTTGGCACAAAAATGCCAAAATTGCACAATTGACGATTTTTCAAATAAGCAATCAAAAACAATGCCAAAATGGATTTTTTTCAAACTTTCACTATATTTTGGCAGTTTTTGTCTGCTTTTGTCAGAAAAGAGCAACGGGTGATGTACATTTACACCACCCGATACTTTCCGTAGTTTTTACCAACTTGCCTTCTTTACGCCTGGAATAAGACCCTTGCTTGCCATCTCACGGAACTGAATACGACTCAAACCAAACTGGCGCATATAACCCTTTGGACGGCCAGTGATTTTACAGCGGTTGTGAAGACGAACAGGCGAAGCGTTCTTAGGAAGAAGTTGGAGACCTTCATAGTCACCTTCCTTGAGGAGCTGAGCACGCTTTGCTGCATATTTTGCGCAGAGAGCAGCACGCTTTACCTCGCGGGCTTTCATTGATTCCTTTGCCATGATGTATTACTTTTTAAAAGGTAAACCAAATTCGCGAAGGAGAGCGAAGCCCTCTTCATCAGTTTTCGCGGTGGTAACGAACGTAATGTTCATACCGAGCAATTTGGTGATGTTATCGATGTTGATTTCTGGGAAGATGATTTGCTCAGTGATACCGAGGGTATAGTTGCCACGACCATCGAGTTTGTTTTCGATACCTTTGAAGTCGCGGATACGAGGCAGAGCGACACGAACCAGACGCTCCAAGAACTCGTACATACGCTCACCACGAAGGGTTACACGTACACCGATAGGCATCTTTTTACGAACCTTGAACTGAGCGATATCCTTCTTAGAAAGGGTTGCAACTGCTTTTTGACCGGTGATGGTTGTCATCTCATTGAGAGCTACATCAATGATCTTCTTATCAGCAATAGCCATACCCAATCCTTGATTGAGGACAATTTTCTCGAGTTTTGGACACTGCATTACCGTGCTATAGCCAAACTCTTTCATCAAGATAGGAACGATGCGCTCCTTGTAATCTTGCTTTAGACTTGCTGTATTCATTCTGATTAAAGTTCTTTACCGGTTTTCTTAGAAACACGTACGAGCTTACCATCCTTCAAAATACGGCCTACGCGAACTGGTTTGCCGTTCTCAACTGGGTTGAGGTTTGAGATATGGACTGGAGCCTCTTGTTTAACAATACCACCTTGTGGGTTCTTTGCGTTTGGTTTCGTGCTTTTAGAAACCAGGTTAACACCTTCAACGATTGCGCGCTTCTCGTCAACAAGGACCTCCAAAACCTTACCGGTCTGACCCTTGCTGGCACCTGCGTTTACGTAAACGGTATCACCTTTTTTAATATGTAACTTAGCCATTGCTTTTGTTAGTTTAGAGAGTGAAACGATTAGAGCACTTCAGGTGCAAGAGAGATAATTTTCATGTTGGTAGCACGGAGCTCACGAGCAACAGGACCGAAGATACGGCTGCCACGGAGTTCACCAGCGTTATTGATAAGGACACAAGCGTTGTCATCGAAGCGGATGTAAGAGCCGTCTGGACGACGAACTTCTTTCTTCACACGAACTACGATAGCACGGCTTACAGTACCATTCTTCATATCTGAAGATGGGATAACTGACTTAACGGCTACAACGATGGTATCACCGAGCGTAGCATAACGCTTGCCAGTACCGCCAAGTACATGGATGCAGAGACATTCCTTTGCACCAGAGTTGTCTGCAACAACTAGTCGAGATTCTGTCTGTATCATTACTTAGCCCTTTCGATAATTTGAGTTAAACGCCAACGTTTTGTTTTGCTCGTTGGACGAGTCTCCATGATACGTACGGTATCACCGATACCACAGGTATTCTCCTCGTCATGAGCATGGTATTTCTTTGTCTTATTGACAAACTTACCGTACATGGGGTGTTTCTCTTTCCACTTTACGGCAACTGTGATGGTTTTATCCATCTTGTTGCTTGTAACAACTCCCACTCTTTCTTTTCTTAAATTTCTTTCCATGAGACAATCAATTGTTATTTGGTTAATTCTCTCTGACGAAGTTCGGTTGCGATGCGAGCGATGGTCTTACGAGCCTCACGAATTTGCAACGGATTGTCGAGCGGAGAAATAGTATGCTGAAGTTGGAGCTGTGAGAGTGCAGCCTTCTGTGCATCAAGACGCTCTTGAAGTTCAGCAGTTGTTAATTCTTTAATTTCATTTGCTTTCATAATGCGTCACATTAAAGTTGGGTTGGATCATAGTCGCGACGAACGACGAATTTGGTTACGATTGGGAGCTTTTGAGCTGCAAGGCGAAGAGCCTCTTTAGCAACTTCAAATGGGACACCATCAATCTCAAAGATGATACGACCGGGTTCCAAAGGTACTACGAAACCTTCTGGGTTACCTTTACCTTTACCCATACGTACATCAAGAGGCTTCTTGGTGATTGGCTTGTCCGGGAATACACGAATCCAGACATGACCTTGACGTTGCATATGACGTGTTACAGCGATACGGGCAGCCTCGATTTGACGACCGGTCAACCATACTTGATCAAGAGCCTTGATACCGAAGTTACCGAATGCCAATTCGCAGCCACGTTGCGCATTACCCTTAATGCGGCCCTTTTGCTGACGACGGAATTTTGTTTTCTTTGGTTGTAACATAATTACTTGTCTTTAAAAAGTTCAACAATAAGGAATTACTTTTTGTTTCTGCGGAAGCCTTTCTTCTCACCACCTTGGCGACGATCGTTTGGACGACCTGCCTCTTGCTTCTGAGAGAAGTTAGGAGTAAGATCTTTCTTACCATATACCTCACCACGGCAGATCCAAACCTTTACACCGATAGCACCTACCTTGGTAATTGCTGGAGTCTGGCAGTAGTCGATGTCAGCACGAAGTGTATGAAGTGGAGTACGGCCCTCTTTGTACATCTCAGAACGAGCCATTTCAGCACCATTCAGACGACCTGAAACCTGAACCTTGATACCTTCAGCACCCATACGCATTGTACCCTGAACGGCCTGCTTTACTGCGCGACGATAAGCAATCTTACCTTCGAGCTGGCGAGCAATCTTGGTACCTACGATGACTGCATCGAGTTCTGGACGCTTCACTTCATAGATGTTAATCTGAACATCCTGCTTGGTAATCTTCTTCAGTTCCTCTTTCAGTTTGTCAACCTCTTGTCCACCCTTACCGATGATGAAACCGGGGCGAGCAGTGCAGACAGTAACAGTCACAAGTTTAAGAGTACGCTCGATAACGATACGTGAAATACTAGCTTCAGCAAGACGGGCATTCAAATACTCGCGGATTTTGCTATCCTCGAGGATCGTATCTCCGTAGTTCTTGCCACCGAACCAGTTGGAATCCCAACCGCGGACGATGCCGAGTCGGTTAGAAATTGGATTAGTTTTCTGTCCCATCTTGATTAATTTTCTGAATTTTTAGTATCAACGAATACTGTTACATGATTCGAACGTTTGCGAATACGATATCCACGGCCTTGAGGAGCGGTACGAAGGCGCTTCAATGAGCCACCACCGTCGACGTAGATATTCGTTACATAAAGTGTTTCCTCATCTGCTTTCTTACCGGTCTTCTGTTCCCAGTTTGAAATAGCAGACTTAAGAAGGGTATAAAGTTTGCGAGAAGCCTCTTTAGTAGAGAACTTTAGAGCACCAAGCGCAAGATTTACCTCCTTACCACGAATCATGTCTGCTACAAGGCGCATTTTACGTGGGCTGGTTGGGCAATTCATGAGCTTAGCGAAATAGAGGGTCTTTTGTGCCTCTTTTCTCGCTTCGGCTGTGTTATGTTTTCTAGCACCCATTGTTTTAATCTTAATTTAGAAGTTAATGATGATACAATGGATTACTTGCGGTTACCCGAGTGGCCGCGGAAGTTGCGAGTAGGAGCAAACTCACCGAGTTTGTGACCTACCATGTTTTCCGTAACGTAAACTGGGATAAACTTGTTACCATTGTGAACTGCGATTGTATGACCTACAAAATCAGGAGAGATCATCGAGGCGCGTGACCAAGTCTTAACGACAGCTTTTTTACCGCTCTCGTTCATAGCGATCACTTTTTTCTCGAGCTTCAAGCTAATGAAAGGTCCTTTTTTTAATGAACGACTCATAATTTTACTAATTTAGTAGGTTATTTTTTACGTCTTTCGATAATGAGTTTGTTCGACTGCTTCTTTGGAGCGCGAGTCTTATAACCCTTAGCGAGCAAGCCCTTACGTGAACGTGGGTGACCACCTGATTGGCGACCTTCACCACCACCCATTGGGTGATCAACTGGGTTCATAGATACACCACGGTTGTGAGGGCGACGACCCAACCAACGTGAGCGACCTGCCTTACCTGACTTCTCAAGAGCATGATCTGAGTTGCCTACAACACCTACAGTTGCCTTACATGCAGCAAGAACCTTACGAAGCTCACCTGAAGGCAACTTGATGATTGCATACTTATCCTCACGACCTGCAAGCTGTGCAAACACACCTGCTGAACGAACGAGGATTGCGCCTTGACCAGGACGAAGCTCGATGTTGTGAATAAGGGTACCAAGTGGCATGTCTGCCATTGGAAGGGAGTTACCAACCTCAGGTGCAATGCCGGCACCAGAAAGAACGGTTTGACCTACTTGCAGTCCATTAGGTGCAAGAATGTAGCGTTTTTCACCGTCAGCGTAGAAGAGAAGAGCGATACGAGCCGAACGATTTGGATCGTACTCGATTGTCTTTACTACTGCAGGTACACCATCTTTGTTACGCTTGAAATCAATTACTCTGTATTTCTGCTTGTGACCGCCGCCGATATAACGCATGGTCATCTTACCAACATGGTTACGACCACCCGTTTTACGAGCGCCATACACAAGAGACTTCTCAGGTGCGCTTGCGGTAATCGTATCAAACGCGCCTATAACTTTGTGTCTTTGCCCCGGTGTAGAGGGTTTTAATTTACGTACAGCCATTTTAATTAAATATTGCTATAAAAATCAATTGATTCGCCTTCTGCTACTGTTACGATTGCCTTCTTATATGCAGCCTTCTTGCCTGAAATAACACCTGACTTGGTGTAACGCTGCATAAGACGAGGAGCAACGATAAGAGTGTTAACGTCGGTAACAGTAACATTATACATTTCTTCAACTGCCTTCTTGATTTCAACCTTATTGGCAGTTCTTTCTACCTGAAAACCGTAGCGATTAAGCTTTTCGCCAAGTTCGGTCATCTTCTCGGTAACGATTGGTTTGATGATAATTGCCATAATTCTGACCTCCTTATGCGTTAAAAGTTGCCTCTACAGCAGCAACGGTCTCTGGTACCATTACCACTACATTAGCGTTCATAATTGCGTAGGTATTTAGCTCGTTTACGTTGATTACGTCAGCCTTTACGAGGTTACGTGCAGAGAGGAAGAGATTCTCGTTGATCTCTGGAGTAACAAAAAGTACTTTCTTATCAGCAATCTTCAACGCATTCAATGCTGCGATAAGAGACTTGGTTTTTGGAGCCTCGAAAGCAAAGCTGTCAAGAACGAAGAGAGCCTCCTGAGAAACACGGAGAGAAAGAGCTGATTTGCGAGCCAATTGTTTAAGCTTCTTGTTAAGCTTGAAGCTGTAATCACGAGGCACTGGGCCGAAAATACGACCACCACCTACACGTACTGGAGACTTGATATCACCAGGACGTGCGCCACCGCCGCCCTTCTGACGACCAAGCTTACGGGTTGAACCTGCGATTTCTGAACGTTGCTTTGATTTGTGAGTACCCTGACGGTTGTTTGCAAGGAATTGCTTTACATCCAAGTAAATGGCATGATCGTTAGGGGTGATGCCAAAGATGGCGTCATTGAGAGCGATTTTCTTACCGGTCTCCTCACCTTTGAGATTTTTGATAATGAGTTCCATAATTACTTATTGATGCAAACAATTGAATTCTTACAACCTGGGATTGAACCTTTAACCATGATAAGGTTGTACTCAGGGATTACTTTCAACACTTTGAGGTTTTGTGCAGTTACGCGCTCGTCACCCATGTGGCCTGCCATACGAAGACCTGGGAAAATACGAGAAGGATAAGAACATGCACCTACTGAACCTGGAGCACGAAGGCGGTCATCTTGACCGTGGGTAGCCTGACCTACACCACCAAAACCGTGGCGCTTTACTACACCTTGGAAACCTTTACCCTTTGAGGTACCTACTACGTCTACGAATGAGTTCTCTTTGAAAAGGTCAACGGTGATAGTGTCACCCAATTTGTACTCCTGATCAAAACCACTGAACTCAACCAAGTGGGTCATTGCCTGTACGCCTGCTTTTGCAAAGTGACCAGCTTCTGCCTTATTCGTGTGCTTCTCTGTCTTTGGCATGAAACCAAGCTGAAGCGCAGCATAGCCGTCTTTCTCAACAGTCTTAATTTGCGTTACAACGCAAGGACCACATTCAATAACGGTGCATGGGATATTTTTGCCATCTGCACCAAAGACCGATGTCATACCGATCTTCTTACCAATTAATCCTGGCATTTCAAATGTTTTGTTAAATAATTAATAATTCGAGTCGGCTTACCACCACTCTTAATAGCGGTCGGGTTAGCACTCTCTTGAAATCCACCGCCACACATTGTATCAAATACGCGCGTATGGATTAATAAGGTATTACACCTTGATTTCTACCTCTACACCAGAAGCAAGCTCCAATTTCATCAATGCCTCAACAGTCTTAGCATTGCTGCTGTAGATGTCAATGAGACGCTTGTAAGAAGAGAGCTCAAATTGCTCACGGCTCTTCTTGTTTACGAAGGTAGAACGGTTAACAGTAAAGATACGCTTGTGAGTTGGCAATGGAATTGGACCTGAAACAACAGCACCAGTTGCCTTCACTGTCTTTACGATCTTCTCAGCTGACTTGTCAACCAAGTTGTGGTCGAAAGACTTAAGTTTGATACGAATTTTTTGACTCATAATTGTGTTGAATATTAAATTACCGCAGAAAAACGTTCCAAAGAGTCATACGCTTGGAACAATTTTTCACACAGATGTTATTTATTTCTTACCGAGAACCCACCGATCCTCAAGAGCACAGCGCATGGACTCCTACCGAGTCGATGATATACTCTTTTCTTTGAAACCAACAGGATAGCCAAACCCTATTAGTCAATCCCAAAACCACCACAGACACACCTCACATGCGACACGCAAAGATGACACAATGGCAGAATCAGGCGCAAAATATTATTTAACAAATACCGTGCCAAGAATGACACATCAACGCCCGAATGGTATTCTTTGGCAGAATAAACCATTCGGGGCTGGTCAATTTGTCAGTTTATACAAGATCTACGCGACCGCCACATTCAGTAAGAACTGCCTTGGCAATTGCAGTAGAAACTGCGTCATAGTGAGAGAACTCCATAGATGAAGTTGCACGACCTGAAGTAATGGTACGAAGCGCTGATACGTAACCAAACATTTCGCTCAATGGCACCTTAGCCTTAACGACACGAGCACCGGTGCGGTTGGTATCCATACCCTCAACCATACCACGACGCTTGTTCAAGTCACCAATAACGTCACCCATTGACTCTTCTGGAGTAACAACTTCCACCTTCATGATAGGCTCCATCAAACATGGTTTTGCCTTTGCGCAAGCATTCTTGAATGCAATTTGTGCGCAGATTTCGAATGAAAGTTGGTCTGAGTCCACTGGGTGGAACGAACCATCAAGAAGAGTAACTTTCAACTTATCAAGAGGGAAGCCTGCAAGTACACCATTCTTCATAGCGGCCTCAAAGCCCTTTTGTACTGCCGGAATGAATTCCTTAGGCACATTACCACCCTTAACAACGTCGCTAAAGGTCAAACCTACCTGATCCTCTTCTGATGCTGGCTCTACGCGAACGATGATATCTGCGAACTTACCACGACCACCTGACTGCTTCTTGTAAACCTCACGGAGTTCAACTGCCTGTGAGATAGCCTCACGATAAGCAACCTGAGGACGACCCTGATTACATTCAACCTTGAACTCACGCTTCAGACGGTCAACGATAATCTCGAGGTGAAGCTCACCCATACCGGAGATGATAGTCTGACCTGACTGCTCGTCGGTACGAACCTGGAAGGTAGGATCCTCTTCTGCAAGCTTAGCCAAACCATTATCCAATTTAGCAAGGTCAGCTTGAGACTTAGGCTCAACCGAGATAGAGATCACTGGATCTGGGAAGTCGATTGACTCAAGTACGATTGGATTCTCTTCGTCGCAAAGAGTATCACCGGTACGAATATCCTTAAAACCTACACCTGCACCGATATCACCTGCGAGAATAGTCTCAACTGGGTTCTGGTGATTTGAGTGCATCTGGAAGATACGAGAAATACGCTCCTTCTTGCCCGAACGTGGGTTGTAGATATATGAACCGGCATCGAGGTGACCTGAATATACGCGGAAGTAGCAGAGACGACCTACGTATGGGTCAGTAGCAATCTTGAATGCAAGAGCAGTCAAAGGCTCGTTATCTTCTGGGTGACGGATAACCTCTTCGTTCTCATAACGTGGGTCAGTACCCTTGATTTCTGGAATATCAAGTGGAGAAGGCAAATATGCACAAACTGCATCAAGCATCGTCTGTACACCCTTGTTCTTGAATGAAGAACCACAAACCATTGGGAAGATTTCCATGCTCAAGCAGCCCTTACGGATTGCGTTGCGAATTTCCATCTCGGTAATGGTAGAAGGATCATCAAAATACTTAGACATCAGGTCCTCGTCGAACTCTGCTACAGTCTCAAGCATCTTATCACGCCACTCCTCTGCCTCAGCTACCAAGTCTGCTGGAATTTCCTCTACTGAGTACTCAGCACCCATGGTCTCATCATGCCACAGAATAGCTTTCATCTTAACAAGGTCAACTACACCCTTAAAGGTCTCTTCTGCACCAATAGGAATTTGGATAGGACAAGGAGTAGCACCAAGAACGGTCTTCAGCTGGTTTACAACCTCAAAGAAGTTTGCACCAGAACGGTCCATCTTGTTTACGTAGCAGATACGAGGAACTGCATACTTGTCAGCCTGACGCCATACGGTCTCAGACTGTGGCTCTACACCACCTACTGCACAGAAAGTAGCAACTGCGCCATCAAGAATACGAAGAGAGCGCTCTACCTCGGCAGTAAAGTCAACGTGCCCCGGAGTGTCAATCAAGTTGAACTTATACTTCTGACCCTCGAAAGACCAGTAAGCAGTAGTAGCAGCAGAGGTAATTGTAATACCACGCTCTTGCTCTTGCTCCATCCAGTCCATTGTAGCGGCACCATCGTGCACCTCACCGATTTTGTGAGTCAAACCGGTATAGAAAAGGATACGCTCAGAGGTAGTGGTTTTACCAGCATCGATGTGAGCCATGATGCCGATGTTACGATTAAATTTTAAATCGTGCTTAGCCATTTGTTTGTACCTTATTAATTAATGATTAGAAACGGAAGTGTGCAAATGCACGGTTTGCCTCAGCCATACGGTGCATATCCTCTTTACGCTTGAATGCACCACCCTGGTTGTTGTATGCGTCCATAATCTCTGCAGCAAGCTTCTCGGCCATTGAGTGACCACCACGCTTACGAGCAAAATTGATCATGTTCTTCATTGCGATTGACTCCTTACGGTCAGCACGAATCTCAGTTGGAACCTGGAAGGTTGCACCACCGATACGACGTGACTTAACCTCTACGAGAGGAGTAATGTTATCAAGACCCTGCTTCCAGATATCAAGTGCTGGCTTCTCAGCATTTGCCATCTTTTGGCCAACGATCTCGAGTGCGGTATAGAACACACCATAAGAGGTATTCTTCTTACCGTCAAGCATAAGGTGGTTAACAAATTTTGCCACCATTACTTCGCCAAACACTGGATCAGGAATGATCACACGCTTCTTTGGTTTTGCTTTTCTCATTGTTGTAAAATTGTTTGTTTAAGAACCAGTCGTTTTTTCAACCTTTTTGCCTCCAAAAATTCATCAGGCCTTCATGCGGTCTTGAAGCCGTCTTCAAGCCGTCTTCGTGAGACCTTGACAAACGAATGCAAAAGACGATTAATAACTGATTTTTGGTTGGTTTCAGTCTTCATCGCCAACTCGTAGCGATTACTCAACCTATTCAACCCATTCTTCACTTGCCGCCACATAGGCAGCGTTAGTTAATTTTGGGAATTTGCGTTAACCTGCGACCGAGATTTACTTCTTTGCAGCCTTTGGACGCTTAGCTCCGTACTTTGAACGGCGCTGCAAGCGGTTTGCTACACCTGCGGTATCGAGGGTACCACGAACGATGTGATAACGTACACCTGGAAGGTCCTTAACACGACCACCACGAACCATTACGATTGAGTGCTCCTGCAAGTTGTGGCCTTCACCTGGAATGTAAGCGTTCACCTCTTTCTGGTTGGTCAAACGTACACGAGCCACCTTACGCATTGCCGAGTTTGGCTTTTTAGGGGTAGTGGTGTAAACACGTACGCAGACGCCACGACGCTGAGGGCAGCTGTCCAATGCTGGCGATTTGCTCTTGTCGATAAGTTCTGCTCTTCCTTTTCTAACTAATTGTTGAATTGTAGGCATCTTACTTTGTTTGTTAATAAATTAAATATCAGTTATTTACGACCTATAGGCATAGTTTTCCCATAGAACCGGACTGCAAAATTACAACTTTTTTCTGAATTGACCAAATTTTTTCAGTAAAAAAGTACAAAAAAAGAAACGATTGTTAATTTTCGCAAAGTCACTCTTACGCTTTTCGTCCGCAAAAAGAGCTACTTATTCGCGCCAAAAAGAACCAATCACCCTCCTCTGAATCGCGCCACAATTCAGTAAAAACAGCAGACCACATCTCAAAAAAAAGTGAGCAGTTCGGCAGAACCACTCACCTTATATTTATTCGGGGAATCACTTATAAATCACCTTACCATTCTGGATATACAAGCCTTTCGTTGAATGCTTCACTTTTCGACCCAGCACATCGTAAACCGGAGTCGAATCCGCAGAAGCCTTCACATCTTCAACAGCCGTAGGCACACCACCGGTCAAAGTAACTGTTACAGAGAACTCATCGTTATAAATAGGATTATCATCTGAATCCGAAATAACCATGTTATTCAAGGTTACCAAATAGTCAGAGGACGTAGCATTCTCTGCGGCCATCACTTGAAACGTTAATATTGCACCTGTGGTATTCTTAAAAGTCTTGTTCGTAGGAGAATAAGCAGCAAAAGTCAACTTATTTCCCTCTAAAGGAGCATCTGCAGAAGTTACCACGTGGTCACTTTTGGCACGAGTTGTCAACTTGCCATACGACTCAACCCATTCCTCGTCATCATCATTCCATTCGCGATATTTTACGAAAGACAAGCAAGAAGGAAGAGTTACACTCAATTGAAAACCCTTAAAGGTCACAGTATTATCCAATCCAATCTCTACCTCAATTGTCTCTCCGGCTTCTACTGTGAAATTTTCAGCAGTAAATTGAGCCTCTGGTGTTTGGGCATGTAGCATCATAGCAAACAGCAGGGTCAGCAATGTAAAAAGATTCTTCTTCATATCTAATCTTGGTGTCTAAAATTTTACCTATTCACGATTTTGGTGATCATAGATGTCACATCGGAGATATTTACCGAGCCATCACCATTGAAATCTGCAGCTTCCTGTTTGAACCCTGCTCCCGCATCTGATGGGCTGACGATATAACTCACCAATTTCGTCACGTCTGCAATGTTCACCTGCTTATCGCCATTCACATCACCCGGAATGACGCAATCTATCGTCACCTGACCTGCGGTCGTGGTAATGACATGAACGTACACAAACTCGTCATCCAACTGTCGCGCCCAACCTGCCAATTGAGAGTTAGTAACTTCTACAACAGCACCCTTCGAAACACCTTTATACAAAAGCAGATTCTCGTCACTGGACGTAGATGTGGAAACAGTACCCTGACACCATTTACGGAATAATAACTGAGCCGACGTCGAACGACCATTATCCGTCACCCAGGTGAGTTTCAACTTGCCGTCCTTGATATCCGCATAACGAAGGCGGAAAGCCTTGTCTCTGTTATTGAGCACCGGCCTGAATGGCACGCCTAACTCAATCAGGGTCGAATTTGCTTCACAGTCATATTCTTCACGCCCCTTCTCTATAACGAGCGTGCCACGACTGGTTGATAAAATCTTAGCATACCACGTTCCATCTGTACCCAATTGAGTTGACCAGCGATTAAGAGTGGCAATCTGAGCATTGGTCAGCGTAAAACGACCATTGGCTGGAATAACATAGGACGCAGAGCCTTCGCCCGGACGGAACTCACACCCGTCATATGCCAAATCCATACGAGCCGGTTGGTCGCCAGACCAGGTAAACCATATACTGTCATTGGTCCACTCATTCATAGGCAAAACATATGACGAAACGGAATCTCTGGCTAAAATCAAGATCGTATCCGGCAGAGAGAGATGCTGCGCTACACAACCACTGGACTCAACAACGAACGTACCAGCCTCAGGAAAAACCACTTTAACATAGGCCTGCACCGGATAATCAATACCATAGTACGACAACTGAGTACGATATTTTGAGGACAATACCTTGCTATACAACGTTCTGCCATTCACCACCTCCGGTTCCAATGAATCGATATAAGGGAGCGAATATTGTGGAAAATCGACCCGAACTTGAGCAATAACATTCGCCAATTGAGGATCAAAAGAATAGTTTCCGGGCGTGCAGGTCAAGTCCAGAGAAACGCTGGGACGAACCGATTGGTTGCTACTATTGGGAGTATAGCGAACCGTGAAAGGCAACAAATCCGTTGTTGCTGTAAACCAATAAGTACCGGCCGATGGGATAGTAGCTGTAAAGCCATCGGTCACCACATACGCGTTTGAGCAGGCAGAACCATCATTGGGAGCAAGCACGATTGCATGCGCCAACGAGCCAAAACAAGCCAAGAAAACAAAACAGACTAAGCGAAACAGATTCTTCATTTTACGCAACATTGGGACGATAAAAACACCGTCCTATTAAACTTAGCAGCACATCAAGACTGCGATTTGGCTGCAAAGGTACTGCTTTTTTTTGAATAACACAACTTTTCGACGCTTTTTTTCTATAAATATATACTTTAGCACAAAAAAATCCCCCAAGCAAACGCTTGAGGGATAATTATTCATGCTTTTATTTCAGCCTGAGCGGAAACGTTCAGCATTTTATTCTATTAGAAATAGTAACGGAGGCTAAGCAACATGCTCCAAGTAGAAGCGGTGTTTGCAAAGTGGTTGAACTGACCTACAGTAGGATCGAAGGTATAAACGCCATCCTTCCAAGACAAAGCTTGAGTCTTGCTAATCTGCTTGTAGGTACCCCATGCTGGATTCAACAAGTTCAGCACGTTGTTAACATCCCAACCCAATTCAAGGTTGTGCTTGCGGCCTGAACCATCAGCAACGAAGAAGTTCTGCATGAACTTGAAGTCCAATTGGTTGTGCCAAGGCATAGCCATGCAGCCACGCTCTGCAAACTGACCACGATGTGAAGCCAAATACTTGTTGCTTTCAATCCACTCGTTGAACTGATACTTATTGGTTTCAGAGCTGAAGTTCATGATCTCGAGCTGATCCTCGGTAGGAATAAAGATGGTATTATATGCACCACCCTGGCCGGTTACGTCGGTTGACATGGTTGGAGTCCAACGGGTGTAGCTATAGGTACCCTCATAACCGAGTGATGAACCTTCATAGTGAAGAGCGAGAGTTGTAGCACCAATCTTCTCTGGGATACGATAGCTCAAAGTAGCTACGACACGATGAGGAGAAACGAAGCCTGACTGACCAAGCTCGATGCTGTTAGAACCATTGCGGGTGAAGGTATTGGTAGAGAATACAGAGGTAACCTGGTCACCCAAACCTTCGTTGATGGTCATAGACTTAGAGTAGGTGTAAGCTGCCATCAAGTTAACACCACAGTTCCAAGCCTTCTCAACCTTTGCGGTAAATGAGCCGTAGTAGCCGTTGATCTTTGAGTTAGTCAAAACGTAAGGATTGATCTTGGTGCCATCTGCTTCCCATTTGCTGCGAGCGTCGAAGGTTACACCCTCGGTACCAATCCAACCGTTCTCAACCTCTTTGTAACCTGCCTTGTAGCACATTACAGAGTTCAAATCCTTGTTGAAAATACCCTCGAAAGAAAGTTTCCATTGCTCTGGCAAGTTGAAATCAACAGCCAAAGAAGACTTCCATGTAGTAGGCAAACGGAGGTCTTTACCCAAGATAGTTGGAGCAGTAGGAGCTGCAAGATCTTTCTGCTGGAAAGTACCACCATACAGAGTCTCGAGGTTCTTTTCAATAGAAGTACCGAAGTTATTCTTGAACTTCTCCAAGGTTGCATCGTCAGTACCATGACCTTGCCAAAGAAGAGTTTGTGCCTGCATGGTGTTGCTGTTACCTACAGCTGATACAAGCCATACCATTGGGAGAGTACCTGCAAACACACCGGTACCACCACGAACAATCATCTTACGGTTGCCAAGAACGTCCCAGTTGAAGCCTACACGAGGAGAGATGTTCAGGTAAGGACGTGGAGTTTGGTTGGTCTGCCACTTGGTAGACTCCTTGTAAACCTCAGTAAATGCCTTGTTCTCGCAATCCAAAGCTGGGTAGATAGGCAACTCAAGACGGAGACCAAGGGTCAACTTGAACTGCTTGTGAAGATCCATCTCATCCTGAGCGTAAACAGAGTACTTGGTTGTCTTGATGGTTGGGAACTGCTGCTTCAGGTCATCACGATTTGCGTGAGTGATAGCGAATGCAAGTGGAGTCTCCTGATTCTTGAAGGCATCCCAACTCTCGTACAAGAAGTAGCTGTTACCCATCTGCATATAACCATTGATTGCGCTATTGTACTCGAACTGAGCACCTGCGGTTATGGTGTGCAGACCTGCTGCGTAAGTTACGTTATCGGTAACAGTAACAGTCTGAACATCACGGAGGTTACCATAGGTGAATGGGTCCATACCGAAAGTGGTATAAACGGCGCGAGTCTCTGCTACGCCATCATTATCTGTATCGATATTCTCAAGAATATCTACGGTTGGGAACAATTCGCCGGCAAAACTACGTGGCTCATACTGGTGAGACCAAGCTACGCGCAATTGGTTAGTACCCTTACCATCAGCAAAACGAGCATTCCACTCTGCTGCCAACGAACCGAAGTTCTGCTCCTGATTGTAGCAAGCACTTTGGAAATAGAGAGCATATTGTGAACCACGACCATATTGGTTACGGTTATACAAAGCTGAAGAACCGAATGGAGATACAGAGGTTGAAGGAGCGGTAGTATAGTAGTTGTGAGTGTAGCTATAACGCAAGTTCAAACTGTGGTTGTTGTTGATGCGATAATCCAAACGAGCCAAAATTTTCCAGTCTGGAGTATTGTAGCTATAGCCCTGGTAAGCACCTGGGTTGTAGCCATACTTATCTTGGAGGTATTGGCTGATTTCGTTCATCTTAGCCTCGGTAGGACGCTTAACCTGACCACCGAAAGTACCATCAGTACTTGCGATATAACTTTGACCAGGATTGTTATCTACGTCATACTCTGCGTTGAGGAAGAAGAACAACTTATTCTTGATGATTGGGCCACCCAGAGTAAAACCGGTGGTATTCTTCAACATCTTAGCGAGCTTAAGCTCTGGACGAGCACCATTTACGAGGTCACCATACTTTTTGCCCTGAAGAGCGTCGTTCTTGAAGTAGTCATAAACAGAGAACTTCCACTCGTTAGAACCAGATTTGGTAGTAGTTTGGATAGCGCCACCAACGAAACCGGATTGACGAACGTCATAAGGAGTGATTGAGATTGACATCTGATCCAATGCGTCCAAAGAGATTGGAGTACCACCTGCTGGGAGGTTTGAGCCGATACCGAAACCGTTGTTGAAAGCAGCACCATCGACGGTAACTGCTGACTGACGATAGTTACCACCACCTACAGCGAAACCATTAGAAGTAACGGTTGCCTGAGGAGTAAGGCTCATCACGTCGTTCATCGAACGGTTAGAAGTAGGCAACAGGTTGATTGCTGCGCTACTGATTGCAGTAATAGAACCTGCACGGCTTGATGCCATTGAGCTCAAGTCCTGAGCTGTAACCACAATTTCCTCTACGCCGAAAGACTCCTGCTCTACCTGGAGGTCAAGCTGATTGTTGTCGGCAAGGTTCAGGTAGATACCCAAAACCTTGAGGTTGCGGTAACCGAGAGTTTGTACCTCTACGTCGTAGGGGCCACCGGCCTGGACGTTGTTGAAGTGATAAACACCATTGTTGTCGGTTGTGGTGTAGTAGGTCTGACCGGTAGAACTGTAGGTCAATGTTACCACTGCACCTGGCAACGTTTCGTTGGCATCGCTAATGATACCTACCATGTTGGCAGTTGTCACCTGAGCAAACATGCTTACGCTAACGAAAAGCATGGCCAACAGACTAATAAGACTTTTTGTGAATCGCATAAAAATGTGATTTGATTAATAAATAGGATTGATTAATATTTTTTAGAAGATTTTTCTACTCGTTTAGACACACAAAAACCTCGACACTCTCGCGTCAAGGATTGCTAAATCTAATACAAAACAAACTTTTCATACCATTTTCACCATGGGAGCCAAAGGAAGGAGGTCCTAAACACACATGATGTTAATCAAAAAAACCGATGCAAAGGTAGTGCATTTTTTTGAATTGACCAAACAAAAGAGAAGGAAAATGCACTTTGTAATAAAAAAAACATATTTTTGGATAATTACCTTAATATATTTACGCACATACACGCGCGAAGACAGATGAAAAACGATCATTTTTATCAGCATTTTGCTATCTGTACATTACAAAGAAAAGAAAAGTACTCTAAAATGCATGGTATTTTGCATAAATTTAGTACTATGTATTGCATAGTTCTATTATTTTTACTAATTTTGCACTCGCTTTCGGAAAAGAACCGACAGCAAGAGCCATTAATAACAGTCTCTAAATCAAATAGTATAACACTCTTAAAAAAAACGATTATGGAAAAGAAATTAACAAAAAGCACCAACAAGATGTTGGCAGGTGTATGCGGCGGTATCGCAGAGTATCTCAACTTGGATCCAACCATTATCCGCGTTGCATATGTGGCCTTGAGTTGCTTCAGCGCTGGTTTCCCTGGCTTGATTCTCTATCTCATCCTTTGCCTGATTATGCCAAATCCAGAAGCATAACGACATGACAACACCCACCCTACTTTCACTATTAATTACTATTTTTCACATGCATGGGAAACATGCTGTAAGGCAAACGACAGAAAACGTTGTTCACCTCAAAACCAAACATTATGGTAGAGAACATCAAATCACAAATGCGTAAAGGTATCCTGGAATATTGTATTCTGGAGATTATCCACCAGGAGGAAGTCTATGCTACAGACATCCTGGGCAAGCTGAAGGCCGCCAACCTCATCGTTGTCGAAGGAACACTTTACCCGCTGCTCACCCGAATGAAAAATGCGGGAATGCTCAACTATCGATGGCAAGAGAGCATGGCCGGACCGCCACGCAAGTATTTTTGCATCACGGACGAAGGAGCCGCACTACTACAGGAACTGGAAAAAGAATGGGATGCTATCAGCAACTCGGTAAACACTATTAACAAGGCAGCGCTACCTGCCTAAACACAAACAAAACGGGGTACACGTATGTTCGACCTACATATCGGAAGCGAATATTCAGAACACTCCTAATATTCATACAAGTTATGAAACAGACCGTAAATATCAACCTGGGTGGCATCGTATTCCACATCGACAACGACGCCTACGCCACCTTAGAAACCTATATCAACAAGATAAACCGCAACTTGCAATCCGACAGCAAGGATGAGATCATGCAAGATATCGAAGCTCGCATCGCCGAACTGTTCCAACAACACCTGCAGTACAGCAAGATGGAGGTTGTCAACCTTCGCATGGTGAATGATATCATGCTTCAATTGGGCAGTCCCGAAGCCATCGGAGCTGAATCGGAGGACGAGGCGATGGACTCGCAAGACTCATCCCATAGCGACGATGCACAAGAAGTGGAGGCCGAAGAGATTTCCTCTTCACCTGCCAACGAGAAGCAAACAGCCAAGAAACTGTATCGCGACGTTGATCACCAGGTCATTGCAGGTGTCTGCGCGGGCTTGGGAGAGCGCATCGGTTTGGACGCAACACTCATCCGTATCATTTTCGTGCTTTTGGTGGTACTGCAGGGTGCCGGACTGCTGGCATACCTGGTACTGTGGATTATCATGCCGGCAGCTGATTCGGCGGCACGAAGACTGGAAATGCGTGGAATCGATCCCTCGGCTGAAAACATCCAGAAGGAGGTAGAACGCACACAAGAAGAACGCAATGCCAATCCAAACAAGGGGCATCGCAGCACAGCAGGAAATCTGATGTTTGGGTGCCTGATCACATTCGGCATACTGCTGGGATTGCCACTACTGTTTGTCATTTTCATTCTCGTGACGGTTTTCGGCTCAGTAGCATTTGCTGGGGCCTCGGTCATGGGAAGTTTACTGAACCTGCCATTGGCTACAGGGTTGAGTTTTGGCAGCCTGTGCGCCATCTGCTCCGTTTTGGTGATTCTTATCCCACTGATAGTACTGATTATCTGGCTGGTCAACCGCAAGATGGGGAAAGCCTTCTGGATTACCGCCATTGTCCTATGGATGCTCTCATTAATCGGTGCTACCAGCAGCATGTACAAGACGTTCACGTCGTTCTCTGACAATCATGAGCAATGGGAACAGATCAAGAACACAATCGAACAACTGTCAGAAAATGAAGAGGCAATGGACGCTTTCGAGCAGGCCATGCAGTCTTGGGGTGAACAGATGAACACCATCATGGAAGAGAATGCATATGCCGATGGCGTAACAGATGACGCCGCCGAGGAGGTGACTGAATCCGCAACGGACGATGTGACCGACGACGCAAACATGGTCATTTCCGCTTCTGACAACGAAACAACGACCGAATAAAGACCGATATTGCCAAAAGACTAACAAGCAACGGCAACCAATTAGGGCTCCAAAATGCCATCAACACCGGCATTTGGAGCCCTATATTGTGTTTCACTATTCGTCAACGCCAATGCATGACAAGCGTGAAGAAGCCACACAAGGAGAAAAAATTCTGTCAGCAATTACTCTGCCAGTTCTTTCAGTTCATTCTCGATGTTCTGCAACAGAGCGCTATATTTGCGGAGATTAACCAGGGTAGCAGAAACGGCAATAAAGATGAGAACAGCCAAAAGGATGAGAGCAGGAACCACTCTGCCGCGCTCGATGATCCAACTGCGCTCGAAAAAGAAGAACAGCAAATAGGTAAGCAGAATAGCAGGCAGTCCTACAAACTTATCCATCATCGCTGCACGCTTTTCTCTCAGCACAACCTTCATCAGTTGCGAAGTAGGCATCATGATGTCGGCCTTAGAAAGTAAAATGTCACGATAGGCTTGCCAAACCAAAGTCAGAGCAAGAAAAACAGTCAACACCAGTTTGGACTCGAACGACAATTCCGGCATACGCCATAATACGGGCACAAGGCAGAGCATAAGCAATATGCCGGCAGTCGTTGCTACTGTGGATTTGCGATGCAAGGTTTGCAGATGATCCATTACCTTGAGACGAAGCACTTCCTCCAATGCACGTGAGTTAAGAATTTCCATCTTTTGCAGACGTTCATCCATTTCCATCCATTTGATTTTCAATTCATCCAGTTCCATAATTTTTCTATTTTCAGGGTTAAACTTCTGTTATTTTTAGGGGCTTAATTATTACTCATCTTTCGCAATTTTTCCTTGATTCGCATCAACCTGACGCCGATGTTGCTTTTGCTCATTCCTATCACTTCGGCAATCTCGTCATAACTCTTGTCATCCAACCAGAGAAGTATGATAGCACGATCGATTTTACTCAGGCTGTTGATGAGTCGATAGAGTTCATGTATCTGCTCAGCATATCCATTGTCATCCCCTGTCAGTTCGTCCAGCTCGCACGTCAACGGCATCGTTGTAGGTTTGGCTTGCTGCCGCCTCACTTCGCTCACACAGGTGTTGAATGCGATACGGTATATCCAGGTAGACGGCTTGCTCTCATTCCGAAACTTAGGATAAGAAATCCAGAGGTTCATCACGATGTCCTGATAGCGATCCGCCAGGTTATCATCGTCTTCTGTGAACATCAGGCACACCTTATATATTAAATTTCTATTGGCCTCAACGAGTTGGAGAAAGGCTCTTTCGATGTCAGAATTCATTGGTTTTATGGGGTGTTCTAATAGTTGCTTTTTGTTTGATTGGGCAGTTTTGGGTTAGTAGGTTGTTGACTTGAGAGAAGGAGTAGTGCGGGCACTATGACTGATTGCAAGTCAGAAAGATACAAGCCAAAAAGCCAAAGCATCTACAGCTTGCAGATCATGTGAGCTTTGCGCACTTTCAGATCGTTCCCTTTAGGGATAAAAACAAAGGAAAAAGTATTGAACTACCCAATTTGATTGTTAAACGTGTAAACGGGGCACATTTATGATCGTCCCCCCTTGTGAGGAAAGAATTTTAGAGCACCCCTTATTTGTTTTCGCTCTATTAGTCGCAGGTGGTGATGGAAAAATTACATCCAAACAATTTTTTTTGCAACAATTATTCACCCCACATACCATTTTCCCCAGAATCGGATGACCTAATACAAAACAGTCACCCTCGCAGGTGACTGTTTGATTATTCTACGTAAAGCACAAGGCCCTTCAGGTATTCACCCTCCGGATGATAGATGTTTATCGGGTGATCTTGAGGCTGATGCAGTTGATGCAAGATTCGCACTTTTCGACCGGACATCGCGGCTGCAGAAAAGACTGCCAGTCGGAACATATCCTTATCGATCGCCTGCGAGCACGAGAAAGTAAAGAGAATACCCCCGGGACGAATCTGTTGGAAAGCCTTGGCATTGAGTCGCTTATAGCCCTGAAGGGCATTCTTTATGGCATCGCGATGTTTGGCAAATGCTGGTGGATCCAAAATGATGAGATCGTAGGCGTTCTTGTTGTTCTCCAGGAAATGAAACGCATCATCTGCATAGGCCTCGTGAGTTGTAGTATCCGGGAAGTTCAGCTCCACATTGCGGTTGACCAAATCGATGGCTTTCTCAGACACATCCACCGACACAACGCGTTTGGCTCCTCCTCGCAAAGCATAAACCGAAAAACCACCGGTATAGCAGAACATATTCAGCACCTCTTTTCCCTGACTATATCGCTCCAGCAAGGCACGATTCTCACGCTGGTCGAGGAAAAATCCGGTCTTTTGGCCACGCAACCAATCTATGCCAAAACGTAGTCCGTTTTCTATAGCCACACAAGCCTCTGCCGACGTCTTTTCCTCTCCGCCTATCAGGTAACCATCCTGCTTTTCTTCGGCCGGAATAGGAGCCTTGAAAGGCAACGTTCCTTCTGATTTATAGTACACATTTTTGACTCCGGGAACTACGGTTATGCAGGCTTCTGCCACCTGTTTTCTCGCACAATGCACACCTACGCTATGTGCCTGAATTACAGCTGTATCATCATAGATATCCACTATCAGTCCGGGCAAAAAATCACCCTCGCCGTGTATGAGTCGGAAACAATTGTTCGAAGCAGAAATCAGCCCCAATTTCTGACGCATCTCGTACGCTTTTTCCAATCGTACAGTCCAGAAATCCGCTGGTAATGTTTCCACGCCGAACTCCAATATGCGAACCGCGATAGAGCCTACTTGCCAATGCCCTACACCCAGCACGCGACCCTCGCTACTGCGAACCAATACCAGTTCGCCCTCTTCGATTGTCTCATGAGGGTAATTACGGTCCAAAACCACCTTTTTTATCGCGCCGGAAAACACCCATGGATGAAAGCGCAACAACGATTCGTCTTTGTGTTTATGCAGTATGATTTCGTTCATTATCATGCATTATTAGGATGTTCAGAAACGGATTTATTGGCCGCATTTTGCCGCTCGGCCAGCACGGCCATCTGATGCTGTTTTTGCTTCTCAAGGTCGGCCTGACGAAGCGCTTCTGCTTCGCTCTTTTTTAGTTTTTTCGTTTGCATTAACTCCTTGTAAATAAGCAAGGTAGCCCATGCATCAGTACTGGCATAGCGAGCCTGATCGGGAGTAAGAACAACGTTCTCCCAATTGGTAAGTTGCTGACTCTTGGATATCTTCTTACCAAACACGATGGCGAAGATTTTCTGCAGGCCCAAATCGAGTATGCCATAGTCTCCCACCAATCGTTGTACGTCCACGCAGTTAGCAGGTGTGAAATCGCGGCGGCGACGGAGACCATTCAGGTCGTCACGAAAGGCCAAACCGACCTTCAATATCTCGGGATTGGCAAAGAAATCCGCCAACTGTTGTGGCAGACCAATATGGTTGAGTTGGAACAAATAGCAACGCTCCTCGCTGGCAATCTGAACCAAAGCGACGGGGAAATGCTGCCCTCTGGTGAACGATGGCCTCGTCTCGGTATCCACACCCACCATGGGTTGAGCATTCAGATAGGCCATTGCATCATCCACCTGTTCGGGTTTATTGATGACATAGGTCTCGCCATCAAAAGCCACAAGGGGCATCCAATGAACCAAATCTTTGGCTATACGATGTGAGAAATTATTGGGTTTCATTTTTGCGTTCATGTCGAAAATCGGCTGCAAAGGTACGAAAAAAAAATGACATATCAAATTTTTTTGGCAAGATATTTGGTAATATCAGAAAAAAGTCGTACCTTTGCGCGCTAATATGCAACCCGTCATTCCCTCATATATCAACAAAAAACGCAATGTCGTGCGATTGGTGCTCTACACTGCATTGTATGCCGAGCTGTTTATCAATATCTATCAGCCCTTCAATTCCCGTCAATGGATAGCAGGGGTCTCAGATTGGGGATATTTTCTGACAGCGACATTGGCGGTACTCGTAGCGATGCTGATTGTAGCCTTGTCGCGTACCATCATGTACCATCATGCCAAACGGCACGACATCAATTATTGGGAGTACGGAACATGGGTGCTGGCCGAGATTGTACTGATGGCTGCATGCTATACGGCGGCGCCATTTATCGCACTTCCCGATAAGCGAAACGAACTGCAGATGTTCAGCCTCTTTGGCGATGCTGTCACATATACTGCCTTCATCCTGCTCATACCATATGCCATCACGATGATGGCGTTTATACTGCAGGAGCAGAACCGCAAACTGGTGCAGTATGGCCTGCGCGAGGCAAAAAACAAAGAGACATTGGGGCTGGAGGAAATGCTGAATTTTCGCGACGAGAAGGGAGAGCTCAAGTTGTCAATCAGGCCGGATTCGCTTTTCTACATCGAGTCGGCAGACAACTATGTCAACATACACTATCTCAACGCGGGCAAGATACAGCATTTTATGTTGCGTAACCAGTTGCGACGCATTGACGAGATGTTCGCGAAACATGACCTCATACGCTGTCATCGCTCCTATATCGTTTCCTTCGGGCGCGTTCGCGTTCTCAAGCGCACCGACGAAGGACTGATGGTGGACTTCGACTACGAGGGAGTTCCGCTCATCCCGGTGTCCAGAACATATAGCGCACGCGTCATGGATCGGTTTAGCCGAGACTCCGGCATTCTATGACCTCCTGACCGGTTTAGCCAAACCAACTGGCCGAAGACAAATAAGTATAACAAATAAATAAACTACAACAATGAAAAAGATTTTCCTTATCGCAGCAATTGCTGCATCATTCGCCTTTGCACAGGCTCGTGACTACAAGTATGCTTCACCTATCGGTGTAGAGATGATCTCACTCGACTTGGCTACTCTCCGCAGCGAATCAGTTAACGACGCTGCTTATCTGGCTAATCTCACTGCCCTGCAAAAACAGCTGGACACCGAGAAAAACAATCTGGCCGCTGCCAAGAAATCACTCCAGCAAGAAAAGAAACTGTACGACATGCAGTTGAACTTGTACAAGCAGCGCAAGGCACAATTGGACGAGACAAAGAAGCATTTCGCCACACAGAGCAAGCAGTATGATGCCATGCGTAAGAACATCAAAAAACAG
This sequence comes from Paludibacteraceae bacterium, assembly GCA_024399615.1. GTDB lineage: Bacteria > Bacteroidota > Bacteroidia > Bacteroidales > Paludibacteraceae > Colicola. The sequence continues at coordinate 25,681 of JAKSNQ010000020.1, forward strand.
TTTGACATCATCAAGAAAATCGATGGCGTCAGCAGCGAGGCTATCCAGCAGCATACACACATGCTCAACGATATGGACCAGCAATGCAAAGAAGAGGACGATCGCAACCAGAACCTCCTCGAGGGTATCACCAAAACCTCACAAGACGCACTCAATGAGATGTTCAACACCCTCAACGATTTCCAAATCGAACTGACGGAAAAAGAGACGCTCCTCAAGAACATGGAGGCGCAGAACAAGTCCAATTCTGAGATTGTAAAGAACAGCATCAAGGCTTTATCTGCTAAAAAATAAGGACATTCTCATATGAAAATCATCCACTTAGCCGAGCAAAACTCGGTTGTGAACCAGTTCATGCGCGAACTGCGTGACCAGGATATCCAAAAGGACTCCATGCGTTTCCGCAGAAACATCGAGCGCATAGGTGAGGTGATGGCGTACGAGATCAGCAAGACGCTGAACTATGCTCCTGTTGATGTTCAGACGCCATTGGCCAGCACCCAAGTGGCTGTCCATCAGGACGAGATTGTCATCGGGTCAATCCTGCGTGCAGCCCAGCCTCTGCACGATGGCATCTTCCACTATTTCGACCGCGCCGAGACAGCTTTCATCTCTGCTTATCGCCGCTACACCAACGAGGAGCATACACAGCTGGAGATCATGGTGGAATACATGGCAGCACCGTCGCTGGAGGGCAAGACACTCATCCTGCCGGATCCTATGTTGGCCACTGGCGGTTCGATGGAGCTCAGTTATCAGGCGCTGTTGCGCAATGGACAACCGACTAAGACTCACCTCGTCTCTGTCATTGCTTCACAAGCGGCTATCGACTACCTGCAGGCACACATGCCTGAAGACATAACGCTATGGGTTGCAGCAATCGATCCTGTGCTCAACGAGCATAAGTACATCGTGCCGGGTCTGGGTGATGCAGGAGACCTCTGCTACGGCGAGAAAATTACACTATAAACATTGATACATACCTCCCGACATACGCTTTGGGCGGCCTATCTGCCTACCCTTCTGGTGCTGGCGACGATTACCTATTTGTCGCTGGCATCCGGAAATGGGTTGCCACACTATACACTCGCTTTTCCACATGCCGACAAACTGATACACGTCGCCATGTACTGCGGATTGGGACTGGTGTTGGCGGCCGGTATGCAATGGCGAAGACTCTCCACCCGGAGGATTCTCGGATTGGGATTCGGGTTGCCTACTCTGTTTGGCGGATTGATAGAACTGATTCAACCCTATTTTCCCCCTCGCACCTGCGAGTTGGGTGATTTTATCGCAGATGGGTTAGGCGCTGCGACGGGTGTCTTATTGGTTTATTTACTATGGACTCGACGTTGCTCTACCAGATAGCTTTGCCTCTGCTTCCTGAGGTGGGAGTAGTCACAGCCAAGCGGCTCATTGCGTCGTTTGGTTCGGCCGAGGGCGTGTTTCGAGCCAGCAAGAGCGATTTACTCCACGAGACGCAAGCCAACGAAATGGCCATCACCAAAATGATGGCTGGCAAAGATGCGGCGCTGCACCGAGCCGAGGAGGAAATGGCCTTTGTTGAGAAACATCAGATACAGACCTACTATTTTGAGGACGAGAACTACCCCGATCCATTGCGCCCCCTATCCGATGCACCTATATTGCTCTATGGCAAGGGAAACATTCGGCTCAATCATGGGCATTTCGTTTCGGTAGTAGGCACGCGCATGCCGTCCGATCGCGGCAAACAAATCTGTCACGAACTGGTAACCGAACTGGCTCGTCTCGTTCCCGACCTCACCATCATCAGTGGTCTGGCATACGGAATAGACGTGACTGCACACAAGGCGGCAATCGAGGCGGGTATTCCCACTTTCATCGTGCCGGCGCATGGTTTGGATCGTATCTATCCGGTAGCCAACCGAAACGTAGCTATCCAAAGTCTGGCCGAAGGGGGGATTCTGACCGAGTACATGAGCGGCACAGAACCCGAGAAAGCCAATTTCGTAGCACGCAATCGCATTGTGGCGGGACTGTCCGAAGCAACGATTATCATCGAGTCCAAGATCAGAGGCGGTTCGCTCATCACGGCCCGATTGGCCCAAGACTATGGGCGCGACGTGTTCGCGTTCCCGGGGCGCCCCAGCGACCAACTCTCGGAAGGGTGCAATTGGCTCATCCGCAACAACACGGCCGGACTGGTCACTTGTGCACAGGACATCATCGACGCCATGGGCTGGCAGACTAGAAAAGAAGAAGCCGTCCAGACGACGATGACCAGCCTCCTCGTGGACCTCTCACCCGACGAAGAGCAGGTGATACAAGCCCTGCGAACCAACGAAGATGGCCTACATATCAACGAGATTGTGAGCGCCACACAACTTTCCTTTCAAGACGTTTCTTCCATACTATTCATGCTGGAGATGAAAGGCCTCATTCGCGCCTTACCCGGCAGCATATACAGACTATCATGAACATACATTTCATCGCAATAGGCGGTGCTGCGATGCACAATCTGGCACTGGCCGTAGCATCAAAACAAGGCTACCATGTCACCGGTAGCGACGACGAGATTTTCGACCCTGCAAAGTCTCACCTGCAGGCGGCTGGACTGTTACCCGCAGAAATCGGGTGGCATCCCGAGAAGATTACACGCGACCTTGATGCGGTCATCCTGGGCATGCATGCCCGACAAGACAACCCTGAGTTACTGCGAGCCAAGGAACTGGGTATCAAGATATACTCGTTCCCCGAGTACCTTTACGAGCAGACTCGAGAAAAGACCCGTATCGTGGTAGGCGGTTCGCATGGCAAGACCACAACCACGGCGATGATCCTGTATGTGCTTCGCAAACTGGGTATCGAGTCCGACTACATGGTGGGCGCGCAGATTGAGGGATTTGAGCGCATGGTTCGACTGTCCGACACGGCCAAATATGCAGTTTTTGAGGGAGACGAGTACCTCACTTCACCACTGGACCCACGTTCCAAATTTCACCTCTACCATCCACATGTGGCCATCCTGACGGGTATCGCATGGGATCATATCAATGTCTTCCCCACTTTCCCGCAATATGTGGACACTTTCCGACAGTTTGTGGACCTGATGGAACCATCTGCACACCTCATCTACTATGCTGGCGACGAGAACCTGCAAGCCATAGCGAAAGGGGCGAGACACGACATCACGTGCCATCCGTACGAGGCCTTACACACCGAGCGGCAGCTCGGGGTCTTCGGCAAACATAACCTGCAAAACATGCATGCGGCCATGCTGGCATGCGAACAGATTGGCATCAGTCACGAGCAGTTCTTGGATGCTATCCAGGACTTCACGGGGGCAAGCAATCGCCTCGAACTCATTACCCGCCAAGCCGACCGCGTGGCATACAAGGATTTTGCACACTCGCCCAGCAAACTGCGCGCTACAATCAATGCCGTCCGTGAGGAATACCCCAAATATCGACTGGTGGCTGCCATGGAGTTGCACACCTTCTCGTCCCTCATGGCATCATTTTTGCCACAATACAATGGATGCATGGCCGAAGCAGATGTCGCGTTCGTTTATTTCAACCCCAAAGTGGTGGAGCACAAGCGATTGGAGCCCATCACGGCCGACGAAGTGGCCAAGGCGTTCGCCAGCGAAAACGTACGCGTGTTCACCGACTCGACGCTGCTTCAGGAGGCGCTCAGCGAATTTGACTACCACGACACGGCACTCCTCATGATGTCCAGCGGCACATTCGATGGCATTGACGTCAAAGCCTTCGCCACACATCTGCTCAATAGGTAATTTATCAAAACAACCCCTAAAATAGTACATCATTTCTCCCGTGGATAAGCAACATCAGAAAGACCACTTATATATGCGCATGGCGCGCGTGTGGGCAGAAAATAGTTATTGTGTGCGTCGTCAGGTAGGCGCACTCATGGTCAAGGACCGTATGATCATCTCGGACGGATACAATGGTACACCTTCGGGCTTTGAGAACCATTGCGAGGACGAGAACAACGTTTCCAAACCATATGTGTTGCATGCCGAGGCCAACGCTATCACTAAAGTGGCAAGAAGCAGCAATTCATCCGATGGAGCCACACTCTATGTCACAGCATCCCCCTGTATCGAATGCGCAAAACTCATCATCCAGTCGGGTATCAAGCGAGTTGTCTATGGAGAACTCTATCGACTCACAGATGGAATCGACCTGCTTAAACGTGCAGGCATCGAGGTCGAGTATCTGGCACCGGAAGAAAAATAATTTGCATATGAAAAAATATATCTTACCCAGCATAACCATGCTCAGCATCCTGTTGGGCATTCTCGTCGGGTCGGGCTTGTCACAAAAAGCCACGGCTCAGCAGTTCAATTGGAATCGAGTCATCATGAGTCAGTCCAAGGTAGACCAGTTGCTCATGTACATGAAGACCTCGTATGTGGACGAACTCGACGTGGATTCCATCACCGAGGAAGTCATGGAGACCCTGATTCAGAAACTGGACCCGCACTCGTCATATATCTCCAAGAAAGATTTGGACGTGGTCAATTCCGAATTGTCGGCTTCGTTCTCGGGCATCGGCGTTCAGTTCAATATCCAGCAGGACACCGTCTGCATCGTTGCGGTCGTTTCGGGTGGACCCAGCGAGGGCGTAGGTTTGTTGGCCGGAGACAAGATTATCCTCGTCGATGACTCGCTCTTCTCGCAAAAGGGCATCAACAATGAGAAGGTGCTGCACACACTCCGTGGGCCTAAGGGCACCGAGGTCAAGCTGTCTGTCAGACGTAATGGCGTGCCAGAACTGCTGCACTATACTGTCACACGTGGTGACATTCCGGTTCATTCGGTAGATGCCGCCTTCATCATCAAGGACAAGATTGGCTTCATCAAGGTGAACAAGTTCTCCGAGACTACCTATAGCGAGTTTATGGACGCGCTGGCCAAGTTACGTGATGAGGGGGCCACCGCCTACATCGTCGATTTGCGCGAGAACTCAGGTGGCTACATGGATCAGACCATTCGTATGGCCAACGAGTTCCTCCCTGCGGGTAGCCTCATCGTCTATGCCGAGGGACGTGCCTATCCACGCTACAACGCCAAGGCCGATGGACATGGACGTTTCCAGGACGTCCCTCTCGCTGTACTTATCGACGATTTCTCCGCTTCTGCCAGCGAGATCTTTGCCGGGGCGATGCAGGACAACGATCGGGCCACTGTCATAGGTCGCCGTACTTTCGGCAAGGGACTGGTACAGCAACAGGTGCCACTCAACGATGGGTCAGCCATCCGTCTCACCGTCGCACGATACTACACACCTTCCGGACGATGCATACAGAAGCCATACAAACTGGGAGACCAGGAAGACTATGAGAAGGAGTTGCTCGACCGCTTTGAGAATGGCGAGTTCTACTCCGCTGACTCCGTTCATCTGAGCGACACTACACGCTATTTCACACGCAATGGCAGAGTGGTCTATGGCGGCGGGGGCATCATGCCTGACATTTTCATCGGACGCGACACCACCCTGCTCACTCCGTTCTACAACAAGTGTGTCAATCTGGCCTACACCTACCAATTTGCTTTCCGATATACGGACCAGCATCGCAAAGAGTTGCTGCGTCAGGGAAGCTGGCAGAAACTGGAGCAGTACCTCCTGCGTAAAGATATCGTGGCCGAGTTCGGGCGCTTCGCCGGGGAGAAGGGAGTCAACGCCGAGGATAAAGATGTGCTGCTCTCCTTTGACGGAACGCAGAGCATGATTCAGAAGCGCCTGCCGCTGGATGCGTTTATGGAAAAGAAGAAGTCTTTGGGGCAGGAGCTGAAACTGATTTCTTATTTCGATGGTGAGCGGCTCTGTACGCGCATCTGTGCCGATTTCAGCGACCTTTCGCTGAGCATAGAGAACGAACCCGTACCGAACCTGAACCGCGCTTTTGGCGTAAAAGAAGCGCCGACATGGGATGACTTTCTTGCGTTCCTGGAGGAACGGTGCATCCCACGTC
>JAKSNQ010000021.1 GCA_024399615.1 Paludibacteraceae bacterium
CCAACGCATGTTAATTGTTAATTATTAATTGTTAATTGTCAAATAGCCAAATTTGCCCCTTGGGGGCAGCTCTTACGAGATCTCGCTCCAGTTGACGGCCTGCTGTTTCAGTTTTTTCAGTTGATTGACGAAGATCTGATGCTCTGCTTTGGTCAGTTCGAGGTCTTCGTCCAGAATATCCTTGGCCGCTTTTCTTGCCAGTTCCAGGATCTGTCCATCGGTACTGAGCGAGGCTATCTTCAACTCGAAAGGCAAGCCCGACTGCAAGGTGCCCTCCATATCGCCCGGTCCTCGTAGCTGGAGGTCGGCTTCGGCGATGCGGAAACCATCGTTGGTTGCCACCATGATATCCATGCGTTTGCGTGTATCTTTGGTCAACTGAATATCGGTTAGCAGCACGCAATAACTCTGTTCTGCTCCACGTCCTACACGTCCCCGCAATTGGTGCAACTGAGCCAGTCCAAACCGCTCCGCGTTCTCCACAATCATAACAGATGCATTCGGCACGTTCACGCCTACCTCTATCACGGTCGTGGCCACCAGTATCTGTGTTTCTCCTTGCGCAAACCGCTGCATGTGCTCATCTTTCTCCTTGGCTTTCATCTTGCCATGCACCATGGATACCCTGTATTGTGGAAAACGCTGGCAGATGCGCCGATAGCCATTCTCCAGATCGGCCAACGGTTTCTCTACCGGTTTGGGCCTGCCTTGCGCATCTTTCTGCTGCTCGATGAGGGGATAGACGACATACACCTGTCTCCCTTTTTGTATCTGTTGGTCGATGAAATTATCCACCTGTTCGCGTCGTTGGTTGCTGTAGTGCAAGGTCTGTATCGGCTTTCGTCCGGGAGGCAGTTCGTCAATCACGCTCACGCTCAGGTCGCCATACACGGTCATGGCCAGCGTGCGTGGGATAGGTGTGGCCGTCATGACCAGTACGTGTGGAGGACGTATGTTCTTGGCCCATAGTTTGGCGCGTTGCGCCACGCCGAAACGATGTTGCTCGTCCACGATGACCAGTCCTAAGTTGGCAAACTGTACGTTATCTTCTATGAGCGCATGCGTCCCTATCAGGATGTCAATCTCGCCATTCTGCAGGGCCGGCAGCAGGTCGCGTCTCTGTTTGGCGGTGGTACTGCCTGTCAGTAGCGCCACTCTCATCTGGGTGCCTTGCAGCATCAGGCTCACGGTCTCCATGTGCTGGTTGGCCAATATCTCGGTCGGCGCCATGATACAGGTCTGGTAGTGGTTGTCGGCTGCCAATAGGGCGCACATGAGGGCCACAAGCGTCTTGCCGCTGCCCACGTCACCTTGCAGCAGTCGGTTCATCTGGTGACCCGACTTCATGTCCTCGTGGATTTCTTTGATGACTCGTTTTTGTGCTCCGGTTAGAGGGAAGGGGAGGTGATGCGAATAAAAATCGTGGAAATGGCTGCCGACCATCGGCATCACAAAACCCTCCGACTGCATCGTGTGGCCCTTGGCCTGTTTGAGTATCTGCAGTTGGATGTAGAACAACTCCTCAAATTTCAGTCGTTCTCGTGCTCTCTGCATCGAGGCGGAGTCGGGCGGGAAATGGATATTGATGAGCGCATCGGTCAGACTGCACAGGTGATATTTCTCGCGCAGGTCCTGTGGTAACGTGTCGGGCACTCCTTCTCGCAAATCGGGCATCAGGCCTTGGATGATGGTTCGCATCGCTTTGCTGTTGAGCGAACCATTTTTCATCTTCTCCGACGTGTTGTAGTGCGGTTCCAGTCCTTTGCGCGTACTCAGTTGTTCCTGACTCCGCAGGCGTTCCAGCTCCGGATGAACGATATTGTAGCTGTGATTGAACGAACTGGGTTTGCCAAACAGCAGATAGGGAACACCAATCTCTAACTTCAGGTACTGAACCCCTTTGAACCAAACCAGTTCGATGGAGTCTCCCAACTTGTCCACAAACGTAGCCGTCAGGCGTTGTGATTTGCCGCTGCCTACGGTCTGATAATCGGTAATCACTCCTATTATCTGTACGAATGTCTCTTCGTCCTCGATGTCTCGAATCTGATAAAATCGCGAGCGATCCACATACTTGTAGGGATAGATATGCAGCAGGTCCAGAGCCGACTCTATTTTCAGCTCTTTCTTCAGCAATTGGGCGCGCTTTTCGCCTACGCCCTTGCAGTAGGTTATGTCCTTATATCTGAGGTCCAAAATGTTATCGCACCAAAGCCATTATCCTATCAGCCCTTATCGCAAGGCTTGATATACGGTGTTGAGCATCAGGGTCTTGGCGTTGTATCCCGACAGATTAGGCATGTTGTTCTGATACATGAGGATGATCAGTTTCTCCGACGGGTCGATGATGTAGTCCGTTCCGAACATACCTCCCCATCGCATGGATCCTTCGCTGATGATGGTACGATGGGCATACTCGGGAGTAAACACGTCCCATGCCATGCCAAAACCTACCTCCCCGCGCATCTTGCCTACGCCGTTCTTCTGCATCATCTCCAGCGTCTTGCGTCCTATCACACGATGTCCATTGAACGTGCCGCCGTTCAGTATCATCTGGCAGAACTTGGCATAATCCTGTATGCTTCCGCACAAGCCTGCACTGGGCGAGCAGAATCGCTTCGCGCCGGTGTATGGGAAATCCTGATAGATGCCTTCAGCACGCTTGAGGTCGGCCGGCGTGTCGTCTGTTGCCATATCTTCGGCCTCTACATCACCGGCTGCGCTGGAGAAAGTGGCGGCGTGTGTTGCCCCAAGGTTCGCTTTCTGTGTCTTGCGAGGGTAGTAGTACAACGTCACCAAACGGTCCTGTTTCTCCTCCGGCACGTAGAAATAGGTGTCATGCATGTCGCATGGGTCCAGGACGCGCTCTTTGATAAAGGAATAGATGTCCTGCCCCGTAATCACTTCGCACAGCGCTCCGAGCACGTTGGTGTTGCACGCATACGTAAAGGCTTCGCCCGGTTCATGCTTCAACGGCATTTTTGCCATCCTGCGGACGGCTTCGGTGAGACTGATATCGTCGTATGACATGTGCGTTGGTACGTCCAACTGGGTGGCTATCTTGTCGAAATAGCCATCGATACATAGTCCCGAAGTATGGGTGATAAAATGGCGAATGGTCAGGCTCTTACTTGCCGGATGTGTCGTATACGTTCCGGTCTTGGCATCGTAACTGTCCAAGATGACCGGATGGGCATACTCAGGAAAATATTTGGTTATAGGTTCGTCCAGTTGCACTTTACCTTCTTCCACCAAGGTCATGAACGCAATGGTGATAATGGCCTTGCTCTGACTGGCCAATCGGAAGATATCGTCCGGCTGACAGGGAATCTGCTTCTCGATGTCGCGGTAGCCCATTGCTTTCTCATATACTACGCGCCCGTCGTGGATGACCATCCCTGCAAAATGGGGCATATATCCCTTGTCTATATAATGCGAGAAGGCACTATCTACCAGCGCCAGTCGATCCATATAGAATGCATCGGAGCAGTCGGCATTATATACTAAACATTGAGGTTTTTCCGGGGAAACGGGAGTCTGCTTGGCGCAACCGATCAGTAGTCCGGCAAGCAAAACTATGGCAATTGGTTTTCGCATAATACAAGTTGAAAAGATTGATAACGAAACTATTCTCAGTTTGGAAGTGTTTTCTTGTTTTAGGGAAGACAAAATTTTATGAAGACGGGATGTGAAAGGTCCCGTTTTTGATATGAAAAAAGGTCCCGCCTTGCGGGCGAGACCTTATGAAACCCTATTGGGGAAGATTATTGGAGCTTGAAGTTTACAGGTACGGTGTACTTCACGCGTACTGCTTTACCACGTTGCTCACCTGGATGCCACTTAGGCATAGACTTGATGACGCGAACAGCCTCTTTGTCAAGAGAAGCATCGCCACCAGAACGAACGACCTCAACATCTACAATCGAACCGTCTTTGTTTACCACAAATTGGCAGATAACGCGACCTTGGATACCGTTCTCCTGAGCGATAACAGGGTATTTAACGTTCTCTGAGAGGAACTTGAAGAGCGCAGCCTGACCACCTGGGAACTCAGGCATTTTCTCTACGACCACGAAGACCTCTTCTACGACCTCTTCTTCCTCAACTACAGCTTCTACCGGAGCTTGGATGATAATCTCCTCCTTGGTGTCTTCTGTGTTGATGTCGATGTGGGCTACTTCCTTGTCATCTTCTACGACAGTCAGCACCTCAATCTCCTGAGCCTGTGGTTCTGGTGGAGGTGGCAACTCCTGTTGCTCTTGAGTCTGAACGATGTCAAGCTCTTCATCCTCGAAGACGAACTCCTCGGTAACTTCGTACACGGTGACCTCTTTCTCGGTCCACTCCAATGCTACATAGCAAAGACTGAGCACGAAAACAAAACCCATCAGCAGATAGGTGAACTTTTTGTTCTCAAGACTTGCTTCTTTTGTTTTTTTGATATTCATATTGTGTCTTTTTTGATATTACTTATGAGGATGAACTTTTTCCTGAAGTACACTACTCCACGAAAAGCGGTGCAAATTTACTAAAATTTTCTAAATCTAGCAAATATCTCGGTGTTTTTTTTTGAAAAAAATGCTATTCTATGCAAAAAATGCTTGATATAAGCGTAAAACGGGGTAAAAAATGGGAGAGAAACACTTCTCGACAGCATAGTATGTGGTGGCTTGACTGCCGAATTGTCGGTAGTGCTCTGCAACGCTCGGTATCATGCTGCCCTCGAAATCAAACGTTCTGGAGTGAGATTGTGCAAATCGTATGGCCTCCATGACCAGTCTGGCCCCTGCGCCCTGTTTCCCTTTATCGGAATCATAGGTGGGAATCAGGTAGTAGCATGTGTCGCTGTCGTACACTACAAAGCAAGCCGCTGCCACTTCTCCCGCTTCGTTTCTCAGGGCAATAATCTGACCTGCATGGTGTGCAATACAAGCTGTGTATAGTGTCTCCCAGAAGGAAAAATTGTAGGAGATCTGTTTCCCTTGCTGCTCAAGGCAATGTGTGTGAAAACGATAGAATTCGTCCATCGTCATCTTCATATCGACTACCAGGGCGGCCGATTTTTTCAGTTGCCGTCTTTTGTTCTCAGAGAATCGTTTTTCCAGGGCCGTCAGGTTGCTCAAGTCCTCTATCCTGTAGGTGGTTTGTGGGGTGACAACATATCCATGTTGCTGCATCTCGAGCGCGATGGCTTGTCCGATAGGCCATTTCTGGTAGTAATAGTCGAGGTGACCCAATGAACGGATGGCTTTTTCGATATCGTCCGCGCTGTCTGCTTGTCCGAAATAGCCGCCAATCTGCGTCTGGCGCGGCATTAAGACGAACCGAAAACACCAGCGTTTGCGTAGCAGGATGGGCATCATGGCACCTGACGGAAGGGACAAAGCTACCCATTGTTTACCTTCGCTGACGGCATCCAGCCACCATCGTTGCATGAAAAGAGGCAGCCCCTGTTGCGTCTTGCACCATTGTTCGTATTGATCGTGAAGATTTTCCACCTGTCGTGTTCTGGGATAGATGATTATCGGTCTTCAAACCAGTTCAGTAGTCGGGTCAACGTGACTATTGGCATGGAACCGGCATGTACAGCGAAGTAGTTTCTGCGTTGTGCACCATAGTGCTTGAGGTAGTCTTTGTGGAAAGTGAAATCCAGTGGTACCCCCTGTATGTTGGCTTGTTTGATGACCTCGAGTGTGAGCAACTCGCGTGCTCCATTGTCAGGACTGTCGTGGTCAAAAGTGTTCAGCAGTTGATATGCGCAATGAGCGTCCCAAATGACAAAAGCCGCCGCCAGTAATTCGCCTTCCTGATTGCGAATGCCTATCAGTCGTGCTTGCCCGCGTGTTTCTGCTTTTTCCCACATGACCAGCAGCATCTCGCGGGTGTACCATAGGCTGATGTTCTTTTGGGCGCTGGTGGCCGCATGAAAGCGATAGAACTCTTCCGCTTCGATATCTTCCACCTGATATTTGGCGATGGCCTGCTCCAGTTTCTTACGTTTGTTTCGTGAGAAAGCGGCTCGCAGGTCTGCTACCAACCGAGTGTCGGGCAGTACATATGTGCGCCGCCCTACGACGCGGTATCCCTGTTTTTCCAGCAGGGAGGGGAAGGGGCTGTCTATGCCAAATCGCAGATGTAAAGCCGCTAAATGCTTCTCGTGTAGCAGTTCGTCGATGCGGCTGCAGACAAGTTCCTGAATATGTGGCCTCTCCTGCCATTCCGGATGAATCCAAATGCCTCCATATGGCGTCAGCTCTGACTGGCAAACGATACGAATCCACAGGCGCTTGCTGACCTCGTAGGGCATGGCAGCGATGACCTTGTTGCTGTCCTCGGTGTCGCGTACCAGCAGAACGTCCCAATCTTTGCCTGCACATACTCCCTCCAGCCACCAGTATTGCATGAACAGGGGCAAGTCGTACTGCTCGCATAGTTGGCGATATAGGATTTTATTGGCTGATTCGGATTCTTTCTTCATATTCTAAAGGGATTTAAAACATGACACTATAGGCGGCATCTCGGCATAACATGCATGCATGATTCTGCTCTCTGCTGGCACTATAGTTCATATTTTAGGGCGACTTGTTAGAAAAATCGTGCAAAGTTACTGAAAAAATTTGACACTATCAAGTTTTTTTACTAATTTTGCACAAAAATAACAAATCCGCCACTTCTTCGTGGTAAAAAATAATCTGGGGCCATGTGAAAAAAGCCCCACCAATCCAAACAACCACAAGCGATGAATACATTTGGTGACAAGTTTCGTTTTACCTCTTTCGGCGAGAGTCATGGTCCTGCGATAGGCGGTGTGTTGGATGGCGTTCCCGCGGGCGTGCGCGTGAATTTAGATAGGGTGTATGAGGAGTTGGATCGGCGTGCCGGTCGCGTTCCTGCATCTGATGCATCTGGGAATGCTACATCTGAAAACGCGTCCCGACCGGTCGTAAGCCAGCGTGCTCTCAGCGAACCGGACCGCGTGGAGTGGCTCAGTGGACTGATGGATGGAGTCACTACGGGTGCGCCCATCGCCTATATCATTCGCAACAAAACGGCACGTCCTGAGGATTATGACCATCTGCGTCACATTCTCCGCCCCGGGCATGCAGATGCAACCTATTTGTCCAAGTATGGCATCCGTGATCATCGTGGAGGTGGACGGGCTTCAGCACGAGAAACGGCTTCGCGTGTGGTGGCCGGGACGATTGCCAGACAGATGGTTGAGGAGCAGGGTATGCATATTCACGCCTGGGTAAGTAACCTGTACGGACAGCCTTTACCCGACGATTCGCAACTCCTTCGGTCGCATCTGGCTGCTCTGGTTTCGCAGTTCCCAGGAGACTCGTTTGGCGCAGTGGTCTCGTGTGTGATTACGGGCATGAAAACCGGTTTGGGAGAGCCTGTTTTTGGAAAACTGCAGGCTCGCTTGGCAGAGGCGATGTTCTCCATTAACGCCTGCAAGGGATTTGAATATGGCGTGGGGTTCGACTCGGCCAATCATCGTGGCAGCGAGATAAATGCGACATCCGGTGGCCTCTTGGGAGGTATATCAGATGGTTCCGACCTCACTTTCCGTGTCGCCTTCAAACCTACACCCTCCATCGCTTTGGAGCAGGATGCGCTGACGGTGGATGGTTTGCCGGTCAAGCTACAGATACACGGCCGCCATGACCCCTGTCTGGCTGTACGTGCTGTGCCAGTCGTTGAGGCCATGGCTGCATTGGTTTTGGCGGATATGATGTTGTGATTTACAGTTTCGGAATCTCGATACCCTGTATCATTCGGTATAGATCCAGGGCATACACATCTGTCATGCCCGATAGGAAATCGAGTATGCCCATCACGCGGCTGTACAAGTCCTCGCTGCGTACGTCATATTGCGACGGAACACGGTTAATGAGTTGTTGAGAATAGACCGTTTCGGGATGGAAAGCGGCTTCGATATAGTGCTCCAGTAGCACGGAGATGACTTTGTAACCGGACAACTCGATATCCAGTACCATTTTTGAACGATAGATCTCTTTCTTGCTAAGCGAAGCACATTGCTGATAGGCGTGCATTAGTCGCTCGGGAAGCATGTCGATAAGGCTGGGTTGCAATTCGCCTGCCAATATCTGGGGCTCGTGCTCAATAAATGCTTCGGCACAGGCATCCACCAGTATGCCGATTACCACAGAACGCAGGTAGGCCAATTTTTCGTTTGGATCCTCCACGCGTGACAGATGTTCCTGTTTTTTGACTTTGTTTTGGTCGTCCAGAAATGCCATGTAGAGTTCTATCGCTTTGTCAACCGAAACGATATGCAGTTTGCATGCGTCCTCCAGGTCCATCAGTTCGTAGCAGATGTCATCGGCCGCCTCGACCAGATAGACGAGTGGATGACGCGCATAGACCTCCGGCCTGCCCACTTGGCGCACGATTCCCATATCGGCAGCTATGCGCTCGTACAGGGATTTATCCTGCTGGAAGAACCCAAATTTTTGTTTCCCCTTGGGGGAGTATTTCGATTCGTATGGATACTTGATGATGCTGGCCAGGGTAGAGTAGGTCAGCACGAAGCCGCCCTCACGACGCCCTACATATCGATGAGCAAGCAGACGGAAAGCATTGGCATTTCCCTCGAAATGGGTAAAGTCTGCCCACTGGTCTGATGTGAAAAAAGGACGTAACTCTTTTCCTTTCCCCTCGGAAAAATAGGTGCCAATGGCCGTCTCTCCGGAGTGACCGAACGGAGGGTTTCCCATGTCGTGGGCCAGGCAAGCAGCCTGCACGATGCTCGGTATCTCCATCAGTTTGTCGGCATCTTGTGGATAGTGTTTGGCTAACGAATGGGCGACAATGCTGCCCAACGAGCGTCCCACTGTGGAGACCTCGAGCGAATGGGTCAGGCGGTTGTGAACAAAGATGCTGCCGGGCAACGGAAAGACCTGCGTTTTGTTCTGCAGTCGTCTGAATGGGGCGGAAAAAATCAGTCTGTCGTAGTCGCGTTCAAACTGCGAACGAACATCGGCATGTTCGCTATGGTACTGCTCCAAACCTAATCGTTTGGTGGTTATCAATTGGCGCCAATTCATCATATTTCTACAAATTTGGCTGCAAAGTTACGTTAAAATTCGCATATTTGCAAAAAAAATACCCGTTTTTTTGAATATGTCAAATATTTTCCGTACCTTTGTACTCCTTTTTGTGAATATTTCCGCGCATGCGTGTGAAAACTAAGGTGTAAACGATTTATTGACTTGTCATGAATGTACTGACTACTCCTATCGAAGGTTTGCTCATTATTGAACCACAGGTGTTTGGTGATGCTCGTGGCTATTTCTGTGAAACGTACAACGAGGCTCGCTATAAGGCAGCCGGCATCTTGGCTGATTTTGTACAGGATAATCAGTCCATGTCACAATATGGTGTGGTGCGTGGACTTCATTTCCAAAAACCGCCATTTACGCAGGCAAAATTGGTGAGTTGTGTGCAGGGATGTGTGCTGGATGTGGCTGTTGACTTGCGCAAGAATTCGCCTACTTATGGCCGGCATTTCAGCGTGTTGCTCTCGGCCGAGAATCATAGGCAGTTCTTCATTCCCAAGGGCTTTGCGCATGGTTTCTCGGTTCTGTCTGAAACGGCGCTGTTTAGTTATAAGTGCGACGAATTGTATCACCCCGAGGCCGAAGGAGGTATCTTGTTGAGCGATCCTGAATTGGCAATCGACTGGCAGGTTCCGGCAGAGAAGATGATACTCTCGGACAAGGATACCAGACACCCCGTACTGCGTGACTTGAATCAGGATTTTCTCTATTAATGGGCAAATCTGAAGTCGCGTTGTTAATGGTTAAATCTATGATTTCCCTTTAATGGTCAATAATAATCTGCGTTGATTATATGAATATACTTGTGACGGGCTCTATGGGCCAATTGGGCAACGAGATGCAACAGGTTGCCAAATTGCATGACAGACATCAGTTCTTCTTTACCGATATTTTGGCAGAAGATGAGAATTTGCGTTTGGACATTACCGATGGCCAAGCTGTACAGAACTTTGTTATGTCTCATCAAATTTCTGCCATTGTCAACTGTGCAGCCTATACGCAGGTGGATAAGGCAGAAGAAGATGAGGCTACTGCACTTAAAATCAATGCGGAGGCTGTTCGAAATCTGGCTCAAGCTGCCGCATTGGCAGAGGCCAAGATGGTGCATATCAGTACCGATTATGTGTTCGATGGAAATGCCAGTACACCTTATCGTGAAGATTCGGAAGTGTGCCCTTCTACCGCTTATGGCCGTACCAAGCTGGCCGGAGAGAAGGCTCTTTTGGAGGTGCTGCCGGAGGCAGTCATACTTCGTACAGCATGGCTCTATTCGACCTATGGCAATAATTTTGTCAAGACGATGATTCGTTTGGGAAAAGAGCGTGAGGAACTGGGTGTGGTCTTTGATCAGGTGGGATCGCCAACCTATGCTGCGGATTTGGCTATGGCTGTCATGGTCACGCTGGAGGAGCGTGATTGGCATCCGGGTATTTATCATTTTACGAACGAGGGAGTCTGCTCATGGTTCGATTTTACACGTGAGATTCATTCGCTCTACAACTCGCAGGAGGTTTTGCGCCAATATCAGGCAGGTAATCTCGACGCAGCCCAACAGGCGGCCATTCTTTGTAATGTGAAACCTATTCGTAGTGAGGAGTATCCGGTCAAGACGCCACGTCCTCACTATTCGGTGCTGGACAAAGGTTTGTTTAAGAAAACATTTGACGTGGAAATCCCGTATTGGAGAGATTCTCTGGCACGATGCATTGCTGCGCTGGAGTGAGGTAAAATGATGCAATCTGGGAAGGCATATGTCCCAAAATGCATTTTTTATAGCCAAATATTGCAAAAAAATGAAAATTGTTTGGTAATGTGAGAAAATTGTAGTAATTTTGCACTCCTTTTTACAATTCTGAATGTTAAACCATTTAATAAACTATAATATTATGTCTGAAGAAATAAGAACATACGGCATTGCTTCAACCAATAGTTTGAAGAAGCTGGCTCCGGTTCAACGCAAGTTGCAACGTGCTATCGAGCACAAAAAGTATCGTCAAAAACATCTGACCCTGAATTCATTGGCGCATGACCTGAATACCAATCGTACCTATCTCAGCGATTTGGTACATCAGTTGTTTGGAATGCCATTTACCGACTACATCAATCATCTCCGTGTCGAAGATGCTAAAACGATTTTGGCTGATACCAATTGCAAGACTACCATCAAGACCTTGGCGGAAGAATTGGGCTACAACTCAACGACTTCATTCTACCGCAATTTCAAGCGTATTGTTGGCATGTCTGCCACCGAATATTATCAGTCCATTCATGGCAAAGAGATGGACATCACCGAGTGCTAATCTTTGCTTAGTGGATGGGGCCATGTCTCGCCCCTGATTGCATTCTCCAGAATGCTTTTAAAAGTTAAGTCTGTAAAAAAGGGAAAAAATCATTGTACAATATGACAAAACAGAACTTTCGTACTATTCTCATGCTTGGCGTAGTCCTATGTACTTCGCTTTTCGCTCTCGCGGGTAACCGAACCACAGCTCAGCGTACTGCATGCATACGCGATTTTGTTTATATCACAGCCACTCCTGGTGCACAACGTCTGTTTACACAAGAGGAGGTAACCGATGCCAATGGAAATAGCTCGTTTCAGAATATTTCCACCATCAACAACCGTCTTAGTGCCGGAATTCAGTTGGGTGTAGGCTATCGTTTTATGTACAATAGTTTTATCCTGTCCACCGGTGTGGAGGGTCATTATGGCAACTTCCGTATGTATAACGACTCGCTGACGAACTTGTTGCAGATGAGCGGCGAAACGAAACTGAATGCGGTTGATATCATGCATAGCGGTTATGTGAACGTACCGCTGATGATTGGTGCAGAGGTGGGACATTTCTATTTTCAGGCCGGACCAAAATTGTCGGTGAATATTTGTCCGGACAAGAGCAATAATCTGGTTCTGAAAATGGATGATGGACGTCATTTGTTGGATACGGTTTTGGCCGGTTATGATCCTGCTACGGTTCAGTTCCGTCCTCAATTGTATGCCTGCGCAGAGATAGGTTGTCGCTTAGGAACTATCTATAAGCAGACTGGTGCAGATGTACCATACAGCAAGGTGCGCTACTATCTTACCGCATATGCCGAATATGGTGTGCTCAATAGTTATAAACACTACGAGACAAGCCCACGTTCTCAGGGTATGTTTCACTTGCCTTATACCGTCAATCCGCGCATCAATAACCTGTTTGTAGGTCTCCGTTTTACTGTTGCATTCGAGATGGCCAAGCGCAACGTTTGCCCTTCTTGCAAGGCTGCAAAAGCGCGTTGGGGCACCGACCATCGTTGGAACAAGAAACCCAAATAAGGAGGGATATACGGCCTAATTTTTTTGAGAGAGATGACATATCCTCGCATCATTGGCATCGGTGAAACGGTGCTGGATATCCTGTTTAAGTCAGATCAACCTCAAGCTGCCATTCCTGGCGGTTCTACATTCAACAGCATCATCTCGCTTGGGCGTGCACGATGCTGTTGTGCTATTGTTACCGAAGTGGGGGATGACCACGTTGGAGATATTACCTGCCGATATCTGACCGAGAATCATGTCAGTACAGATTACGTCTGCCGTCATAAGGGTGTCAAGTCTCATATTTCCCTGGCCTTCCTGGATGAAAAAAATGATGCTCATTACCAGTTCTATAAAGACCATGCTGGTGTGACATTAGGAGGCCCCGTGCCGGTTATGCAGACTTCGGATATCGTGTTGTTCGGCTCGTTTTTTGCTATTAATCCCACTATTCGTCAGCAGGTTGCAGCTCTCCTCCGTGAGGCATATGATGTAGGAGCCTTTCTTTATTACGACATCAATTTTCGCAAGCCTCACGTGGCTGATTTGCCTATCGTTTTTCCGAATGTGTTGGAGAATATGCGCCTGGCAACCATTGTGCGTGGCTCAACCGAGGATTTTTTGTATCTGCTGGGGGAAAAACTTACCCCGGAAGCAATCTATGAGCGTGTCAAACCCTATTGCTCTTATCTGATTTTGACCGATGGCCCTGGCGAGATTCACTTGTTTACACCATCTTTCTGTACCACTTTTTCTGCACCATCCATCTCCACAGTCAGTACTGTGGGAGCAGGTGATAATTTCAATGCCGGCTTTTTGTATGCCCTCTCGCACCTGCCGCAGCCTGCTGATAGGATGCCTCATGTGTTTGCAGATGTCGAGAGTGTTGCTTTGCAACAGGAGGAGATGCTTGCCGCCTGTTCTATAGATACATGGCAATCGCTGATCGATATGGCTCAGTCTTGGGCGCAAAATGTTTGTCAACAAATGGAGAATAGTATATCGACAGATTTCGCGGATTCGCTGTAGTTGAATTGCCTTTCTGCAAGAAGTTTGCCCTCATAGACGACAATAAATCAATCGAGGGTCGATCGAGACCTGATCGACCCTCGATTGAGTGTTGGGAGGTGTATGTTGGGAAAGTGCTTTATTTGTAAAGAAAGCGCTTGATACTACGCTTAGGTGTTTTTTCAAACTCTTCCTGTACGAACTCAAAGTTCTTGATTTGTGAATAGGCAGGCAGGTTGCGATTAATCTGCTTGAGTCGGCGGTTGATCAGCTCCTCGACGCGCTCACGACTCAGTCTGCGGATGTATATAGGGTCGGCATAGACGAGTGCAACCAATTTCCCTTCGCGTTCAACAATGATAGACTCAGCGATGCCGGGAGTACTATTGAGTTTATCCTCGATTTCCTCGGGGTATATGTTTTGTCCGCTGGGACCCAAGATCATATTTTTGCTACGACCTTTGATGAAAACATTGCCTTCACGATCCATGATGCCCAGATCTCCGGTTCGCAACCAACCATCTTTGGTAAAGATTGCACGTGTCGCTTCTTCGTTTTTGTAGTAACCAATCATGAGGTTGTCACCCTTGGTCTGAATCTCGCCGGGGATGCGTTCGGGGTCTTCCGAATCGATACGTATTTCCATATGGTTGACAGCCTTACCGCATGAGGTTGGTACGAACTTGTCGCAGTCTTCGTATGCGATGAGTGGCCCACATTCGGTCATGCCATATCCTACCAGATAAGGCATTCCCAATCGCTTCATCCACATCTCGACTTCCTGATTGAGTGCCGCACCACCGATCATGTAGTTGCCAATCTTGCCGCCCAATGCGTCACATACTTTCTGTACGATTTTCTTTTTGAGGAATGTGCCCAATAGAGGGGTCGCTAATGCAATACGCATCCATGGTTTGTTTACCATAGGTATGACGCGTGCGCGGAAAATCTTCTCAATAACGAGTGGTACACAGACAATCATGTATGGGTGTACGTCCTGCATGGCCTCCTGTAGAATCTTGGGCGTGGGGGCTTGCATGAGGAAATGCAGATGGACACCACCACACACCTGGAAGATAAATTCAGTGGTAAGGCCGTACATGTGCGCCATGGGCAATATAGAAACGAGCTGCTGTCCCTGCGAGTTGTGCACGTGGTAAAACGCTGCGTCGATATTGGAGCAGATGCTGCGCGTGGAAAGCATAACTCCCTTGGGCGACGAGGTCGTGCCAGAAGTGTAGTTGATCATTGCCAAGTCGTCATCGACCTGATCAGGGTAGGCAAGCATCTTGTCACACAGTCCCTGTGGATAGCGTTGCTGGTAGGTCTGCTCGGCCTCGGTAAAGCAGTGATGGAGGGCCTCGTCGGCCAGTGCCAAAGGTGAGAAATCAACGTTGGAAATAATTGCAACCAGGCTCGGCATGTCGCTGAGGCTGATATTGGCTTCGTTAAGTCGTTTCCATACCAACTCACCGGCGAAAAAAATCTTTGCTTCCGAGTGGTTGATGAGGTCGCGAATGCCATCAGGCGTAAAGTCTGGCAAGATACTGACGGAAACGCGTTTTGAGGCTGCGAGTGCAAAGAACGCTACGCCCCAATTGGCCGAATTTCTTCCGCAAAGTGCCACCTTTTCACCGGCATGCACACCCAAAGATGTGAGAAGTATGTCCAGGCGAGCCATTTGCTCAGCCATGGTTTTGTACGTGTAGGTAGTGGTTCCCTTGTAGTCGGACAAGACCGACTGATCGGGGTTCTGCAATACTTGTTGCCGGAAATACGATAAATAGTGCTTCATTTTTCAGTTCAGTTAACTCTTTGCTTAAGCAAAAGAATGGATTAAAACGCCTATTTTATGTTCTATTTGGCGTATGTTTTCTATTTGAACTGCAAAAAATGTGCCATCTTTATTTCTTTCAGGCAGAAATGCGAGTAATCGGGTAGATATGGAAAAGAGACGGTTAAAAAGAATCCATCTTCGTGATTTGACATTATCCCATCAGGTTCTCATCCCACCGGTCGTTTTCTTGTTCCTCTTATTGCTGAAGTAACTGCTTGTGTAAGTATTTACTTGTTAGATGATCAGTTTGTTAAAGAAACTGTTCCAGAACGTAGAGTCCGGAAAATGCTTTGTGTGTTTCTGGGTGGAAGAGTCCGCGATTGATCCAGGCATCAATGACGATATTGTTAGCATCCCATTTGGCGCCTCCGTTTCCGTTCTCCTCTGGGAACCAGTAGAAAAGGCCGGTTACACCATCGATGCCGTGTATTTCTTTGCAGAGATCCGTGAGATATTTGTTTTGTCCACTTTCAGAAGCTGGCCATTGGGCAGTAGTATTGTCGTACCCTTTGTCACCGGTAGGAAAGTAGTTGTTGTAGTAGGCGGTCTCCACTATCTGAATAGGCTTATCGGGGAAGGCTGTCCGCAAGACTGATATGGTGGATTTGAGTACGGATGGACTGCCGTGCCAGAAAGGATAGTAGGAAAGTCCGATGATGTCATAATCAACCTGTTCTGCCGCCAGTTTGTTGTAGAAATAGACGCAGTAGTCGCTGCGTTTGGTGCGCTCGATGTGAATGATGATTTTAGCCTTCGGACACACCTCTCGTACTGCACGTGCTCCCGCGTTGAGGTAACGGCCGAACTGGTGCCAATTCTCATCTTCTCCTTCCATGAAGTAGGGATGCACTCCGTCCGAACCATTGGCTTTGAGCATGCCGTAGCTAATCTCGTTGCCAATTTGGATGAGATCAGGCGTGGCTCCTGCAGCCACGAGTGCTTGTAGAGTATTGCGGGTGTAGTGATAGACCGAGTCCTCCAATTGTGCTTTGGTACACGTTTTCCATGCGCGCGGAATTTCTTGCTTCACGGGATCGGCCCACGTGTCAGAGTAATGCAAATCGAGCATGAAAGTCATGCCGGCCTGACGAATACGCTGTCCCAATGAGGTGACGTATGCGAGGTCTTGCACTTCTCCCTGACGAGTCTTGGTGTCGGGGTTGATAATAACCGGGGTGTGGAAAAGCCGGACGCGGGCAGCGTTCCAGTGGCATGTGTCGTGAAGATAGGTCAGGAGATTGGGTATCTTCTCCCCTCGGGAAGTGTAATATGGTGTGTTGGCAGCCTCGTAGGCTGGTAACATGGAGATGTCACCACCGACGTAGCGAGCAGGTGCCTCGTCAATAATGGAGTCTTGTTTGGTGGGTTGATCATCGGTTGGAGGATTTACTGGCTTGCAGCCAACGAATACCAAAGCTGCTATGGTCGCCAAAATGGTGAATCGTTTCATGATAATTTATGAGGTGTGTTGATAATCGTTTGTAGTTAGTGCTATGCTCTAATGGGCAGAGTTGTACTCTAATGTTAGTTGTTTTCTGTGACAAAGGCGTTGAATCCCTGTGCTTTGAGGGCGATTTCTTCACCATTGCGTCCTACCAGATTGCAGCCAAACTCAGGCTTTTGAATATAACCGATGATGTTGATATCCTCGATAGGAATTATCTTTTCGTAATCTTTTTGGTCAATGGTGAAGAGCAGCTCGTAATCTTCGCCTCCATTCAGAGCGCATGTTACGATGTCCATATTCAATTCTTCTGCCATAGCTGCGGATTCGTAGTCGATGGGCAGTTTGTCGGCATAGACAGAACAACCAACGTTGGATGCCTTGCAAATGTGCAGCAACTCGGATGACAATCCGTCAGAGACGTCCATCATAGCCGTGGGACGTATGCCCGCTTCCTTCAGAGCGTGGATGACATCCTTGCGCGCCTCGGGCTTGAGTTGGCGCTCGAGGATATACTCTTTCCCCTCGAATGCTTTTCTTGCTGCTTCAGGATTGGCTTCACCTACCAGTCGCTCGCGCTCCAATAGTTGCAGACCCATGTATGCTGCGCCCAGATTACCGGTACAGCAAATCAGATCATTGACTTTGGCACCATGGCGATAGACGATGTCTTCGTTTTTGGCGGTACCGATACAGGTGACCGAGATGGTGAGGCCCGTCATCGAAGCTGTGGTGTCGCCACCAACCAAATCCACACCATACAATTCGCAGGCGGTGCGGATTCCTGCAAACAATTCCTCAATATCTTCTACCGAGAAACGTTTGCTGATACCCAAAGCTACCACGATTTGTGTAGGACGACCATTCATGGCATAGATGTCGGAAAAATTGACTACGGCAGCCTTGTAACCAAGGTGGCGTAATGGCACATACTCGAGGTTGAAATGTACGCCCTCCATCAGAATGTCGGTGGTGACGAGTGTACGATAGTTGCCGAAGTTGAGTACTGCTGCATCGTCTCCGATGCCATGACAAGTGGTTTTATCTTTGGGTTTGATGTCGCGGGTGAGACGGTCGATGAGCCCAAACTCGCCCAATGTGGAAATATCTGTTTTTGCCATATACCAATTAGTTCAAATTGTTGATTTAGGCTGCAAAGATACGAATAAAACATGAAATATGCAAATATTTCAGTTGCTTTGTCTGTTTTTTTTGCTTAATCCAAAAAAAAATCGTAACTTTGCGGGCAGAAAGAAAAAAAACAGAGTACAATGAAGACATTTGATTGGAAAAAATTGGTTCCTGACGCCGTGATATTGCTGGTGTTCGTAGTGGCTGCGATGATTTATTTCTGGCCGGCCGTTCAGGGTCAGATTATCTATGCAGGCGACAATATTAACGGAACGGCGGCCGTACATGAAGGTCGAGTATGGAACGATACGCACCCCGATGATGCAACATGGTGGACGGGTAGTATGTTTTCGGGTATGCCAAATTATCAGATAGGTGGTAGCCCCAGTTATCAGGTGGATCGAATACTCAAGCCTGTTCGACAGTTCTTTACCTGGGGATTGAGGAATACGGCTTTGATTTTTGTCTTCTATCTATGTGCGTTTTTCCTGCTCTTCCGCTCATTCCGAGTGAATAAATGGGTGAGTATGGCCGGCGCTTTTGCCACGGCGCTCAGTAGTTATTTCTTTGTCATCATAGCCGCACAGCATCATGGAAAATGTTACTCTATCACGTGGATGATGTTGGTGATTGTGGGTTTTATTTTGACCTATCGTAAACAATATGGTTGGGGTGCATTGCTTATCATGTTTTTTACCTATATTGGTTTCTTCTTGCACCCGCAGATGAGTTACTATATGTGCATGCTGATAGGCATGTTGTGGTTTGCCGAACTGAGCATTGCAATACGTGACAAGGCGTGGAAGCATTTTTGCATAGCGACAGTGGTGTTCTTTGCCTCTTTTGGCGTAGGCATGGGCATGGGGTCCGGTAATATTTTTGCTAATCAGGAGTATGCTGAACAGACGATGCGCGGCGGACATAGTGACCTTGCTAAGGATTCCGATACCAGCAATAAGACGGGTGGTTTGGACTTGGATTATGCAACGGCTTGGTCGTATGGCATTCCGGAAACGATGACGCTGCTGATACCTAACTATATGGGTGGCGCGAGCGGATATGATTTGGGTGAGGGTAGTCTGCTGGAAAAGGAAATGAAGAAGGCCGGCGTACCTGCCCGCAGCGCAAAGCAATTCTGTCAGGGGGCACCGACCTATTGGGGCGAGAAAGCATTTACCAGTGGTCCTGTCTATATGGGGGCTATCATATGTTTCCTGTTCCTGCTTGGCTTGCTTATCGTGAAGACTCCTTATAAATGGGCGCTGTTGGCTGCTACATTGTTCTCGGTAGCGCTGGCATGGGGACATAACATGATGTGGCTGACCGAGTTGTTTTTCTCGTATTTCCCTATGTACAACAAATTCCGCGCTGTGGAGTCGATATTGGTCGTTGCTGAAATTACGATGCCATTGTTGGCAATGTTGGCAATAAAGCAGTTGGCTGACTCACGTAACGACCAGATAGCTGCAGTTTGGAATAAAAAAGCTGTGTTGATAGCCGGTGGTGTAACTGTGGCAATCTGCCTGTTTGTGGCTCTGTTTGGCGGAGGTTTTGATGTTACATCCAGCTATGATGCGTCGTGGAAAGGCCAAGTGGGAGACCTATATGACCTTATCCTGAAGCAACGTCGTGAGATGATGACCGCAGACGCATGGCGTTCACTTCTCTTTGTTGTGTTGGCAGCAGTACTAACTTACTGGTATGCTGCTGACCAGAAAATGACTGAGGCTAAGCGTAGTTTGGTGATGGGAACTGTATTGACGTTGTTGGTGGTTGCGGATATGTGGCCTGTGGATAAGCGATTCTGCAACGACAGCAATTTTGTTACTGTGAAGGAACGTGATAAGACCTACCAAATGCAGCCATATGAGCAACAACTGCTCCAAGATACATCGCATTTCCGTGTGCTGAACCTGACTGCCAATACGTTCAATGATGCCCGTACGTCGTACTACCTGAAATCAGTAGGAGGCTACTCGGCTGCCAAATTGCGCCGCTATCAAGACCTGATAGACGAGCATATCTCAAAGGAGATGTCAAAAGTTCTTCGGGAAGAGACCCCTGTGCTGAATATGCTCAATACAAAGTATTTCATTGGCAATACCGCTCAGGGTGTTCAGGCTTTTGAGAATCCATTTGCGATGGGTAACTGCTGGCTGGTGAATGAACTCAAAGCCGTGGATAATGCCAATGCAGAGAGCAATGCCTTGCTCACCTTGGATTTGAGACAGGTAGCAGTATATGATCAAACCTACGAGGCAAATGCCCATATCACCGATCGCCCGGAATGGACTACGTTGCAAGCGTTTGATGAGGAGAAAATAGAGTTGCTGTCGTATGCACCAAACAAGATGGTGTATCATTCACAAGTTGAGACTCCACGTACGGCTGTGTTCTCGGAGATCTATTATCCATATGGTTGGAAAGCCACGGTGGATGGTCAAGAGGTGGATATTTATCGTGTAAACTATATGTTGCGCGCCATCACGCTGCCAGGTGGTGAACATGAGGTGGTGTTTGTTTTCGACCCTGATTCCATCCGCAAGGGCAATGGCATGGCGATGATTTGCTTCGGCATATTCCTACTCACTTTTGTGGCTGTCGGAGTTTATGAGATTAGAAAAAAACGAAACTGCTCAAAAAAGTGATATATCCGATGAAGATCGTTATCATAGGTCCGGCGTGGCCATATCGAGGCGGAATAGCCGCTTTCACAGAACGTTTGGCGCATGAGTTTCAGC
This sequence comes from Paludibacteraceae bacterium, assembly GCA_024399615.1. Taxonomy (GTDB): domain Bacteria; phylum Bacteroidota; class Bacteroidia; order Bacteroidales; family Paludibacteraceae; genus Colicola. Next base: position 20,546 of record JAKSNQ010000021.1, read on the forward strand.
ATGAGGGCCATGAGGTGGAGGTGGCAACATTTACCTTGCAATATCCGTCTTTTTTGTTTCCTGGCAAGACGCAGTATTCTGAGAGTCCTGCTCCATCTGACTTGAAGATTAGCAGACTGGTTAATTCCATCAACCCGTTCAATTGGTTAAGCGCTTCACGCAAGATTGCAGCGATGCATCCCGATAAGTTGGTGTTGATGCATTGGCTGCCACTGATGGCGCCATGCTTTGGCTCGCTGGCGCGGTTGGTTAAACGAAAGTGCGGTTGTGAGGTGGTGGCCGTTTTGCACAATATTATTCATCATGAACCCAAACCATTGGACGTATGGTTGACGCGTTATCTGGTCAGACCAATTGATTCGTTCGTCGCATTGTCGCATTCTGTCCGTGAGACTTTGATGCGCTTTACTGACGCGCCTTGCCATGTTACGCCTCACCCACTTTACGATCATTATGGTATGCTGATGAATAGGGAGGAGGCATCGCGTAGATTGGGAATGAATCCGGACAAAAAACACCTCTTGTTCTTTGGACTGATTCGTGACTATAAGGGATTGGATTTGCTCTGCGAGGCGATGGAGCAACTGCGCGATACGGACGTGCAACTGATGGTTGCCGGTGAGTTTTATGGCGGCGAGGAGAAGTATGCGAAATGGATGGAAATGAGCCGGCGAGACGACGAGGCTGCAAAGCAACAAGATAACAAGGATACAAGAAAACAAATGGATATCTTGTGGCACACGAGATTTATTCCAGACGAAGAAGTGGCGATGTATTTCAGCGCAGCAGATCTGGTGGTACAGCCATATAGGACGGCTACACAAAGTGGTGTGACGCAGATTGCGTATCATTTTGAGAAGCCTATGCTTGTGACCAATGTGGGAGGACTTCCCGAGATAGTGCCACACGGTAAATGTGGCTATGTGGTGGACGTGACACCTGTTGCCATTGCGGATGCCATTAGGGATTTTGCGGGTAAAGAAAATGTCTTTTTTGCCGCAGGATTGCGAGAGGAGAAGGCAAGATATGGTTGGGACAAGATGACTGCGGCAATTATTACAACACCCCTATAGCATGCAGAATCCTCAAAACCGTCAATACGAACTGGATGTCATTCGTGTGGTTGCCACGGCGCTGGTCATCCTTATCCACACGAAGCCTTTCCTTGACTCGCATTTCACCGAGTCAACAGGGTTGATGTGGGAGCACCATATTATGGGAGTGGTGGTAGATGTGGCAGTGCCATTGTTCGTATGTTTGAGCGGTGCTTTGTTGCTGCGCAAACCGATAGTAGATATTGGTCAGTTTTTTAAGCGACGCTTTATGCGCGTGTTGCTGCCTTTTGTGATATGGAGTGCAGTGGTCGTGGGGATATATGCTGTTACTGACAAATCAAATAGCATAGGTGAGTTGCTCGTTCGGGCTTGTACGACAGGTGCGACGGAGGCATATTGGTTTGTCTTCATGCTACTTGGGTTATATCTGATTACTCCTATTCTAAACGTCTTTGTACAGCATGCCAAACCGGTGATGCTGACATATGCAGTTGTCATTGTGGGCGTGCTGGCCATGGCCTGCCAAATGGATGAACTGCGGCAATTTGATATAGTCAGTCGATTCGCCAGTCGCAATTTAACATTCATTGGCTATTTCCTCACAGGCTATTGGTTGCTCCAACAGAAAGGGCGTTGGTCAAGTGGCCTGCTTTTTTGTCTTGTCGTTGTGCTGATGGGCATACGCGTAGTCGGTACATTTGTCAGTATTCCTTTCATCGGTGGGCTTAACTATCCAATTGTGCTCGCATTGTTTCTTGCCATGGCGCAAATGCAGTATTCACCACGTGTTGTGACACAACGAGTGATGGGCTTTATCAGCGAGGTGAGTTATGGCATATATCTGATGCAGGTGATTATTATTCGTGCATTATTGACCATTGGTTGCGACAGATTGCCCGTGGCCATTGAGCCATTTGTTGTCTCATTATGTACTGCGTTCATTTGTGTCTTCGGACTATGGATATGCAAAAAAATGAAGTTGCGTTGGCTGTATTAACGCAACTTCATTTTTTATTACAATATCATCATCTCATTCTGCTAATCTTTCTTTCTGCCGTTCTTTTGTTTGTTAGTTTCAACTTTATTTTTTTCGGCCAGCCGGCGATGCGTTGAGGAACTTTGATGCACCAACGGATGGATTTGTCACATGCATAGCGAAGGGTGTCGATGGGGCGCTCTTCTGGGATAACGATATCGCCTCTCATACTGGCTACTTCAGCGATGCGTGCATTGATGCGGTCCTGCTGCTTGCCTGCATCGGCTTGCCAATGTTTGACAATAAACGAAGGCACGGAATAAAAGCGAGCGAGCCAAGTATGTTCACAAATGATTTGATTTTCTTGGTTAAACAAGATGGTTGTCCACCCATCAGCATGAAACTGACTACGCAGGTACATTGTTTTAAAATGCCATGCCATCCAAAAAAAGAACGGATAATATGGCTCTATATTCAGAAGCGTGAAGCGTCCTTCTTTTTGCAAAATCTCTTTAGGATATTTATCTTCCAATTCCTTGAGATGGAGAACGTAATCAAATGCTTTGACAGCAGCGCGAATGGCTTGGCTATTACCGGCTTTCTCACGGATCAATTTCAAATTAAAGATATTAAAGAACGGGTTTGTAATGAGTGCATTAGCGTTGCGTCTCGTGCTACCACCACCATCAGGACACCCGGCGTTAGCGATACCATTCTCTACTACATAATTCACCAACTGGAATAACGCATCGGTATTCGTCAAAAAGCAATCTTCATCCACATTAATAGCAATATCACACTCCTCATCTTCCAACATTGTATAGAAATAACCATCTGCCGTTTGGTCAGTCAGCCGGACGCATGGGTAGCCCAAGGACTCATAAAATAGGCGCGAACGCTCGTAAAGACGGAGATCAAAAGAGCGGCAAAAGAACTTTATGCGGAAATTTGTTATCATAATTCTTATGAATAATATGGGGATACTCAAAGTGTGGCGTTATAGGATACTTTTCAGATAGTCTCTAATGGGTGTTAGAATTCCTTTTTTGATGTATATGCAATAGAGTTGCATCCAATATACCGGCATCAAACCTTTCTTGCACGCAAATTCTAACAACGTGTGAAATGCAATACGAGCCTGTTTGCCCCTTCGCACACCTCGTCTATGACTGATTGATTGCGTATAAATCATATAGTGATAAAATGGGGTTTCACACTGAGCAATACGTCTTGCAACCAGATAACACTCTCCCATGAAGCAACTATCCTCGCCACTATGACTATCAGGGAAGTAAATTTCGTTCTCCTGCAACCAATCCCGTCGGAACAGCATCGTTGTAAAATTGCTGACATAATGCATAAGTAGAAATTTGCGGTCTTCAATTGCTATTTCTCCATTCGTCACCTTCGGATTTTCCATCAATCGATGCGTTCCATCGGGGTAGTCAAGTATGGCTGCCGAGGAACTGATATCTGCGTTATTCTGTTCTGCTTGTTCGTATAGGGAGGTCATCATGCATGGTTCAACCCAATCATCACAGTCTACAAAGGCGACATATTTTCCTATGGCCTCATGGATACCCGCATTTCGAGCCGCTGCTGGACCACTATTTGTAGGCATTGTGATGATTCGCCACGTTTTATCCAAGTGATAAGATTGGATATACTGTTGGATAATGACGATGCTATTGTCCCCACCTTGATCATCTACAAGAAGGACCTCTATGTCGGAAAATGTCTGGGTTCGTAACGAATCCAAACAGCGTACAATATATTTTTCAGCACGATATACAGGTACGATAATAGAAATCATAGTGGAACTAATGTACAGGTGATAACGGATAGTATAATTATAACTCTAAAACGTATCAATAGAGAAGCCGATAGGTACGATTTTTTGTTTTGATGATACGGGTGACGTAACCATCCGCAACATCCCAATTTTTAATAGGCGTCATGTAGGAGTCGGAATAGATGGCCCGCAACCACCCATCGGTATCTATCGGCATCCATATCTGCAAGCCCAGAAAATCTCGGCGTTCCATTTCGCAGGCAGGAACATAACTTCTGTCGCAAGGAAAACCATCTGTTGCATTGGCCTCTTTCCATTCCTTGGTTTCGTGCTTTCGCTGAATGATGGAGTAGAAATCATCTCCTTCACGATAGTAGTGGAAGACGTCCAAATGGATACCTTTGTAGATGTATGTCGTTTCCGCTATGGTTTTTCGGTCGTCCATCACTACACTTCTATACAACTGAAAGCCGTGTTTGGCCATATGTTCATTGATATCCGCAGGTATTTCATCTGATAACACACCCAAATCAATGTCTGGGTCATAGGAAATGAAGCCATGGTCGCGATATGCTCCCAGCAGACATCCATACGTAAGGAAAGCTTTCACGTCCATCTCGGTAAATGCCGCGTCGGCCGCTTGCAGCATCTCGAGTCCGTTGCGCCTCATTTTTTGTGCTTGTATCTCAAACTTAATGTGATTGATTTTTTCAACAAGCCACTTGTAAATGCCCAATTTTAGGGCTATTTTAACCAAAAGGTCTCTCATCTTTCTATCATTTTGCACCCCCATTCATACACCTTATCTATCATCGGACATGGGAGCTCATTTTTATGCGCTAAATCATGTATTATCTTCAGTCCATATGGAAAATCTTCTGTGAAATAACGACTTGTAAAATCAGGAACCCATCCCGCATCAATCTGCTTCATCGGTGAATATATTCCAGCATATGAGGGAATGCTCCTAAGTTTTCTCGTAAGCGCAGCAGCATCTGCAGAGTCATAGTGCTCCAACAATGGCTTTATAGACTGTGTACCAATATTCAAGTGTTTCAAGAGAACGAATAACTCTTGATCCATTTGTATCTCCACCTTAGATGCTTCATCTGTCCATCCATAGTAGAAAAGCGGATTTTCTGCATATGGAGTACCATCCCAATCTTTCCACATGGTATAGAGGCGTCCCGTATGCAAGATGGGGTTGCTATTGCTCAACGTAACCTCGTAAAAAGAGTTTAATGCTCGTACCGGAGTCAAAAGCAACGCGGATAACCGTTCGCAAAAGGCGCTGACATTTGCTATATTTTCTGTTGCGACCAGAAGTTCGTCTTTATATCCCAGCAAATTGGCTTCTTTACCATACTCTACTACGCGCGAGATGTATGGTGCACGTTGGAAAGCAAACAAAGGGGTTTCGGCTGGCAAAATTTCGTGGGCATAGATAAAGAATCCCGTATTTCCAACCACAGCACCTACTTGCGTATCCGGTCTGAGGTTTGGAGCTATATCCCTTAACGTTTGCTCAACCAGAAATGCCGGCAAACATAGTAGGACGAGGTCGGCAGTAGGAATAACCTCGGAAGCCAAGCAAGATGCATGACTGATACGACCATGAAAAACTTTTCCTATCGGATCATTCACACAAAACGTGTTAGACCAGGAGTCTGGCCGAGAAGTCAACAAAGAAACATCCACCCCTTCTTGTGAGGAGAAGACGCCAGCCGTGGTATGTCCTAAACCTCCACCACCACAAATACATATGTGCAACTTATCTTCCCTCATCAATTGCCTTAAACCCTGCTATTAATCGTGCGTTATCTTCGTGGCTGCGAACAGCAATTCGCATGTATTGCTTGCCATCAAAACCTACCTTATCGCTACAGTCGCGAGTGAGTATATTAAAACGTTTGAGCATGGTAAGAACCAAGCCGTTGGCTGTGAATGGAGGGAGAATCTCGCAGAGAAAATAGTTGGCCTCGGATGGCATGACGTGCAGGAATGGAATTTCTTTAAGTTGACGCTCAAAATCAGCACGTTCCACGATAAACTTGTCGCAGGCTTTTATGTAATCTTTCTCGTACTTGTTGTAGATTTGCATGAAAAACTCGGCAAACGAGTTGATATTCCAGATGCTGACTTCTTTTTTAATGCGGGCAATCATTTCCTTGTCGGCAGAGCAAAGGATACCCAGACGTATGCCTGGTACACCATAACTCTTAGAGATGGACTTCATTACTACTAAATGAGGATACTGCTCTAGCAGTTCGTTGCGCAACAGTGTATTGCTCCGGTAGTTCACAGAGAAATCAACGAAACTCTCGTCAATAATCAGTTTAATGTTGTTCTCTTGTGTCCAATTGCAGAGCCGAAGGAGGTCTGCAAACGGAATGAAGTTGCCAGATGGGTTATCGGGATTGATAAGCAGCAATGTGTCAACCTTGTTCTCGCCAAAATACGTCATCAGGTCATCTGCCGTATAGCGGAAATCCTTGCGTGTTGGAACGTACGCAACTATTTGATCGGGATGGATTCGATGCGGATATTCCTCGAAAGTAGGACGGGTGATACCCACCTTACCTGTTGTGTTTTCCATAAGCACCTTAATCAGTTCTGCTGCCCCATTACCAGGTACAATATACTCCTCACGTATTCCCCAACACTTGCTTGCACAGAGCGAATTAACACGCATACCGGATGGATATTCTCCCACGAGTGTGCGGAAATTGGCTTCCATCTCATCAATGATATTACTTGAGCGGAAATACGGATTTACCAAATAGCAGTAGTCAAGCATTTTAGGGAAACGCCAGAATCCGCCATATCGACCATAATATTTGCGCAAGATATCTTTCTCTTCGGCAAAAAGAGCTTCTGCAATGTCAAGATCTTGCTTGTCATCAATCTCATACCATTTCTCGTTGCTGATAGGCAGCGCCTTCAGCTCATGGCTATTGAGAAAGGAAATGATGCGAAGCACATTCTCATAGTATTCGTTGAGTCCCACCGACTTCATGTATGCCTCTAGAAAAGGTACATATTTATCGCGTGTGAATTCCTTTGAGAACTTATAGATATTGACGGTTTTGTAGTATTTATTCACGTCGGCATATCGGAAGGCCGCTTTGGTGACAAAATTGACGATGTTATTGTCATCATCGATGCAAACCATCGTTCCGTCCATCCATGTCTCGTACTTTGCCACTAATGCCAAGTTTGGAGCAGGGTTTTCTACAAGCAGATTAAGGATTCCGTCATCAAAGATGAGATCGCTCTCAAGAAGGATGGTGTCGTCCTCTTGAAGTTGCTCTTTTGCTAACGCAAGTGAATAAATATTGTTTGTTTTGTCAAATACAGGATTGTTGACAAACTCAATCTTCAGCACCGTCTCATATCGTTTGCCAATATAATCAATAAGTTTTTGCCCTTCGTATCCCACAACGATCACCACTCGACTGAGGTGGAGTTTTGCTAACTGATCAAGGGCACGATCAATGAGTTTGGTTCCATTGACAGGTACCATGCATTTGGTGTTGTTTTCGGTGTATTCGCCGAGGCGTTTTCCCATGCCAGCGGCTAATATAATTGCTTGCATTTGCTTGTGGTATTAATTGTTGTGCAATTATTTTACTTCAGTTTGGCCAGGAACTTCTCTCGGTCAACGATAAATCGCAGATGTTCTCCCTCTCCGATTTTGATGTCTCCGTCCCATGCCTCAACGTGGAAATACAATTTGCGCCCCTCTATTCTGGTCAGTTCAGCAGTGGCTGAGACGATGTGCCCGATAGGAGAAGGAACCAGATGAGAAGAAGTGATATGCCCTCCTACGGAGGTGCTGCCTTCCGGCAACTCTGCGGCAACTGCCAGCATAGCGGCATTCTCCATGAGCGTCATCATCTGGGGTGTGGCCAGAACGGCCATGTCTCCTGAACCCACCGCTTGTGCTGTGTGCTCTTGTTTTACTTCGAGGGTAGAGGTGTGTTTCAATCCTATTTCCATATCAATTATTCATGAGTTTGCCATCGTGTTCGCAATATTTCCGTCCGCATTCACAGATTAACGTGTTGTCCAAGCGCTTGCCGCATTCGCATACCCAGCCGATCCGGCGAGCAGGTACACCTGCCATGAGAGCATAATCAGGGACGTTTCTGGTGACGACAGCTCCAGCAGCAATGAGTGCAGACTTACCGACTGTGTGGCCGCAGACAATGGTGCAGTTGGCTCCGAGTGAAGCACCCTCTTTTATGAGTGTGTGCGCGTACACACCATGCACGGGGAAGTGTGCACGCGGAGTGGTGACATTGGTGAATACGCATGATGGACCGCAGAAGACGTTGTCTTCCAGTTCAACACCCTCGTATATAGATACGTTATTTTGTATGCGACAACCATCGCCAACCACCACGTTATTGCCGATATTGACATTTTGCCCAAGCGAACAATTCCTGCCCAATTTAGCGCCAGTTTGCACGTGACAGAAATGCCATATTTTGGTGCCCTCACCTATCTCGACGTTATCATCTACGTAACTGGACTCGTGTACGAAATATTTCTTATTTTCTACCATATCAGTAAGTGTTGCTTAATATTTTCTCTGCCATCATCAGGTCAGAAGGGTAGGTTATTTTGATGTTGGTCGGCTCTCCTGTGACGATGTGGATATGTGTCTCCGGCAGGTATCTTACTACCACTCCACAATCATCTGAACTGACAAACATCGGGTCCTTGAGTGCCAGATCATACGCTCTGCGTATCACACCTCGTTTGAAGCATTGTGGTGTTTGGGCGTTAAACAAGCGTTTTCGATCAGGAATGCTATCTATTCGGCCTTCTATTGAACACCAGATGGTATCGGTACAGGGGACTCCTACTGCACAGGCCTTGTGTTCTCTCATTTGCTCGACACATCGAGTGATTGTCTCTGCTGTAATCAATGGCCTTACGGCATCGTGAAACAGCAGTACGTCTTCATTTGCTTCGTAGCAGTCAAGTGCCGCCAAGGTGGAGTGATAGCGTTCTTTGCCTCCGGCAACTACGCGCTTTACTTTCTCTATTCCCGCCAACAACTCTTGTACAAAAGGCACCCAATCTTCGCGTGAAACCACACATACCTCATCTATCTGCGGATGATTGGCAAATGCCATTACCGAGTGCTCCAAAATCGTTTTACCGGCCACCTCTACAAACTGCTTCGGCTTATCAGCCCCAAATCGATTGCCACTTCCGCCTGCCAATATGACTGCTATATTCATCGCTTCAAAAGTTTAGTTTGAATCAAATGATTCAGGGGAATGGAAACCTGTGAATAGTACACGATTAAGCTGCCTATGATAACCAAGATGGTTGAGCGAACTGCCAAATCCAACCATGGTGAAACGTGCAACAATGATGGTATCAGCCAATTCAGTCCAAATAGCACAATCACGATGGCTGCGATTTTCAGGTGTGCCCAAGTGAATGGATTGGCATGCAGTTTACGTTGTACGATATATTGCTGATAACTATAACTGATTAGACATGTGATCAACGTAGCCAGCGCTGCGCCGGTCAGACCAAATTTAGGAATGAAATACAGATTGGTGCAGATGGTCAATGCTGTTAAAAAGACGGTGATAAACAATGTCCAATAATAGTATTTACTATAGGCAATAAGGGTGTTGCCGAAGTTGAGCGTAGCATACACCAATTTGGATAAACCGAGCAGAAGAACAGCCCATTTGCCTTCTGCGTACACGTCGCCATTGGGTAGGATTGAATAAATATTACTGAAGTTAGCCCATACCAACAGAAGCAAAAAAGATGTGGCCAGACATTGGTGTACCGACACCTGTTGGTATAGATCCTGTGCTTTCCGAATGTCATTATTTTTCATGGCTTCTGATGCCAGCGGAGCAGCTATTGGAGAGATGTTTCGCGACGGCATATTCACCACTTCGGCCATATAGATGGCAATCACGTAGATGCCCACCGAATACATACCTTTCACGCCGGATAGCATGAACGAGTCCAACTGAGCCATAATGTTCCCAGCCAGAGCAGATATAATCATAAAACCGGTATATCGCCCGAATTTCTGCTTTAGTTCGGGTGTCAGGTAGGCCCAATCATGCTTGAGTGTCGTGCCGCCAATATGCAGAGAATACACACCTGTAGTCAGCATGCAAAGTGCGTAACTGATGATAAACCCTCCGATCAGTCCGCGCACGTCGATATAGCCAAATGCGAAGGCCAGATATAGCACCAACATACAGCATCGCATGCCAATCTCGCGCACCGCTTTCGGTATGGCAATGCGCATGTGGATATTGGCGTAAATCTCGCCTACCTGCCAGAAAGTCAGCACGACCATCAATGCTATCACCCAGTAGAAAAATGGTTCAAATTCGGGACTCTTGGCAGAGAAATAAGTCAGTATTGGGGCTTTGAGACAAAGGTACAATACCGATATAATCAATACGCCAATCGTCGGCACCATCAGGTGATAGAACAGAAAACCGTTGTCGCCGTTTTTCTCGTTTTTAAAGTATGGGAAAAAACGGATGGCTGACGAACTCAAACCCATCAGCGCCAAACCGCTCAACAAGAATGCCAATTCGTAGAAGACCTTAGTCAATCCGATGACTGCGGGGTCTATGTATTTGGTAACCACATAGAACTGAACAAAAATGCCCAGCAGTACGCCTATGTAGTTGACGAAAGTGCCTTTGATAGATTGTCGTATAATGATGCCCATGACCTGTTTTCTTCGTGTATATATGTGTTGCGCGCCCACTCGTGCGCACAAATTGAAGTGCAAAGATACGAAAAAAACATGACATAACCAAATAAATCGGGCAAAACGTTGCTTTTTTTTTGTCATATTTGGTAATCTCAAAAAAAAACATTACCTTTGCACACTATTTTATGTGCGTACGCAATGGGCGCGTTCCTGACGTGTTGCGCATACGTTTAAACGAGCGATTATGATAGAGTATATCAAAGGTGAATTGACGGATTTGAATCCCACGATGGCGGTGATTGAGGCGGCCGGAGTGGGGTATAGTGTGAATATAGCGCTGCCAACCTACTCGGCGATTGCAGGAAAAGAAGCGCAGAAGGACCAACCCGGTCAGGTGGTCAAGCTTTTTACGGAGGAGATTATTCGTGAAGATACACACGAACTCTATGGCTTTATGTCCAAAGGTGAGCGCGAACTTTTCGAGGCACTGACCAGCGTGAGTGGTATTGGTCCGAACACGGGTCGCATGATTATGTCTGGT
>JAKSNQ010000022.1 GCA_024399615.1 Paludibacteraceae bacterium
CACGGGAGACCCACGAGAGACCCACGGGAGTGAACAACTAACGGGCAAGGCACTAACGCTTGCGGTTTTACATCTGTGAGAAGGATGATATTGAGCACTACGCGACTACATCCACATAGTTGTGATACAACCATTGCTGCGTCTCTGCACTAAATGGCATATCAACTGTTTTAACCTCTGAAACGGCAAACAGATTATTAGAGTACCTATTCAGATAGTCTATAGAGGAAGAACTGATTGATTTTGTTTCCAAACTGCTTAGTACACCGCAATAGAAGTCAAAACTCTCCTTAGGTAATATTTGTTTCAATGCTTCCAGCTTGCGTTCGGAATAGCGATAAAACACTTTTCCATCGCCAAAAGCCAATACTCCCATATTAAGACGCTCAGAAGTCTCCTGAGAAAGAATAGCATATATAAGACAGTATTTAGTGGTGTTACTCATAATTCATTACTGTATAAAGGGTTTCTCTAAAATTTGCACGAACCTTATCCGTCCACTCAACATCAAATAATTCTTCCATTTTGCTCTTCAGCTTCGCAGAGTTGATGTTCCACTCTTGGGGAATCTGCGGGAGCAGAAAAGCAAGGGAATTGTGAGCGAATGGAATCGACAAAAAGACGGAAATGGGGCATCAGTTCCTCGGGGATAGGATCGGCCTGAGGTGCATCCATGGTGAGCGGATTGACGGGTTGGCCATTTTTCCAGACACGAAAATCGAGGTGAGGCCCGGTACTATGGCCAGTAGAACCAACATATCCAATAAGGTCGCCCTGAGAGACATGCTGGCCCACAGTCAACCCTTTGGCATACTTCTGCAAGTGAAGATATGCCGTAGTATAAACAGAGTTATGGCGTATCTTAACGGTGTTGCCTCCTCCCCCCTTGTAGCCTTTCTCAATAACCGTTCCATCTCCGATGGTAACGACCGGCGTGCCCAGCGGTGCCGCATAATCGACACCGGTATGTGGACGGACTACGCCATGTATAGGATGTTTGCGATGGTAGGTAAACGTGGAAGAAATGCGCTTATAGTTGAGCGGTGCCTTGAGAAAAGCGCGCTTTAAGTTGGTACCGTCGGCCGCAAAATAGCCGCGAACAGGCGTAGCGAGCGAATCGTTCCGATAGTAATAGGCTTCGAGCCAACGTCCTCCGTGATAGAGTGCCGAGCAATAGATACGCCCAAAACCGATGGGCACCGAGTCCACAAACTGCTGATCATAAAAGAGCCGAATCGAATCACCCGGTTGAAGCGAGAAGAAATCCACGGTCCACTGGTATATCTCAGAGACCTCTACCGCCAATTGCGGATTGCAGCCTGCCTCGGTCATCGCATTCCAGAGAGAAGAGGATATCACAGCCTGAGCAAAAGCCGTTTGATGCAGAATCTCTTTGATCTGTCGCTCGACATGAAGCGAGTCGCGCACATCGAACACCACAGCTTCCTGCACATCTTTGAGATAAACGAAATAGGAAAGGAGAGAGTCCGGTCGAGAATAATACGCACGCCAAGAGCGGCCCGAACGGAACTTACGAACGTCGAAAGCCTCAGCCGGAACAGCCCCTAACTGCGCCACAATAGCCGACTCCGCTCCCAATTTAGTAAGAAGCGTAGAAAGTAGTTCGCCTTCACGGACGACGCCCTCGGCCACAGAGAAACTGTCCACAGGAATACCATATTCCTGCCGAACCTGGAGTTCAAGTTCCTGCTGCGAGTCGGTATCCGTATCAGAAAAAGAGGTGCTTTGTCTCTGGCAAGAAACAAAGCACACCAAAAGGATAAGCAGAATATGAAGGTTTTTCATGCCGTAATGCAATCACGCTTTTTGAGGATATTTACGGAACCAAGAAGACAATTTGAGTCGAACGACACCAAGCAGCGCCTCAGAGAAGATGCCACCCGACATCTTGGAGGTGCCGAGTACTCGATTGACGAAGATGATAGGCACCTCCTGAATTCGGAAACCGCACTGGTGAGCCGTGAACTTCATCTCAATCTGGAACGCATATCCCTTGAATCGAATCTTGTCCAATTCGATCGTCTCAAGGACCTGGCGACGATAGCAAACGAAACCTGCCGTCGTATCGTGGATATCCACACCCAATACGGTGCGCACATAGATAGAGGCGCAATAGGACATGAGCACGCGTCCCATAGGCCAATTCACGACATTAACACCCGTGATATATCGGCTACCGATAGAGACATCCGCTCCCTGATTGGCACAAGCATCATAGAGTTTGAGCAGATCTTGCGGATTGTGAGAGAAATCGGCATCCATCTCGAAGATGAAATCATACTCATGCTCAATCGCCCACTTGAAGCCACAGATATAAGCCGTACCCAATCCCTGCTTGCCAGCACGCTCAACGAGGAACAACCTGTCCTTGCATGAGCCAGCCATAAGTCGCTTGACAATGTCGGCGGTACCATCAGGACTACCATCATCGATAATCAAGACATGAAACTCGATAGGTAGGTTCATCACAGCTTGAATAATATTCTCAACGTTCTCTTTCTCGTTGTATGTAGGAATAATGACAAGGCGATCCATAAGAAAAATATTGTAAGGGTATTTAGATATCAGAGTACGTAGATCGGGCTGGCTTCGGTACGATTGAGCGGCGTCATGAAAAGTTCACCGGGCAACACACGTTCCCCACCTCCCAACGAAGGTTTGAGCACAGCCCCAACAGACTCGAGGTATTCCTTCACCACCTCTCCGGCACGCTCGGGAGTATTGTTATCCTCGGAAAGGTGGCAGAGGAAGACATGACGAATGCCATCGTGAAAATTCTCCGCCAACATCTCTCCGCAAACGTCATTGCTCTGGTGTCCACGAGGCGACAGAATACGCTGCTTAAGATAGGTAGGATAAGGTCCATTGAGGAGCATCTGTTCGTCATGATTGGCCTCGATAACGATATGATTGGCCGTACGAATAGCCTCAGCCATCTCGTCGGAAGTGTCGCCACAGTCGGTACAAATGACAAAACGATGCTCATGGAAATCGATGACATATCCCACACACTCGGTCGAGTCGTGCGAGACATTAAAGGTATTGATCGTCATGCCCGCCAGCTGGAAAGGCACACCTTTTTCAAAGAATTTACGCGCGGTGCGCAACTTGGTAGTGACACCATAATTGCGATCGATACCGGCATGGATATTGGCCGTAGCATAGATAGGAATATGTATCTTTTCGCCCAGCGTTCCCACAGCACGGATGTGATCTGCGTGATCGTGAGTAACGAGTACGCCCATAATAGCGGGGAAGTCCAATCCCATATCCCGAAGGTCACGGTGAATCTGCCGCGCCGATATACCAGCATCGATAAGTACCCCCTGCTCGAGCGTACCGAGGTAGTAACAGTTTCCACTGCTACCAGATGCAAAAGATCGGAATATAAAGTCGGTTTTCTCCATACCAAAGCCGGGCATCCATGGGCCCAAAGGAAGTAAAATTACATTTTAAGCGTGCAAAGGTACAGTTTTTTTCTGAAATATGCAAGAAAAAACACATTTTTTGAAATTATTTCGAAGAAATATTTGGTCATATCAAGAAAAAGCAGTAAATTTGCAGCCGATTTCGCAAGTAGGCCTGAAAAAGAGGTCGCACATGTTGTGTGCCCCGCCTACCCGACTAACTCATAACACATTTTGAATAAATGTACGCAATCGTAGAAATGCAGGGACAGCAATTCAAGGCAGAAGCTGGTCAAAAGCTGTTCATCCACCGCATGGAAGAGTCAGAAGTAGGCTCAAAGGTGGAGTTTGATAAGGTTCTCCTTATCGACAACGACGGTGTCATCACCGTAGGCGCACCAACCATCGCAGGTGCAAAAGTAGTAGTTGAAGTATTGGATAACGCAGTACGTGGCGAGAAAGTTCTTGTATTCCACAAGAAGCGCCGCAAGGGTTACAAGAAACTGAACGGTCACCGTCAGAACTTCACTCAAGTAGTAGTAAAAGAAATTGTTAACGCTTAAAAGAAAGGGACGTAGATTATGGCACATAAGAAAGGTGTCGGTAGTTCGAAGAACGGCCGTGAATCAGAAAGCAAACGCCTTGGTGTGAAGATCTGTGGTGGTCAATTCGCAAAGGCAGGTAACATTATCGTTCGCCAACGCGGTACCCAACACTTCCCTGGCGAAAACATGGGCATGGGCAAGGATCATACTTTGTATGCATTGTGTGACGGTATCGTAACCTTCACTCGCAAGAAGAATGATCGCTCATATGTCTCCATCGAGCCTTTGGCAGCAGCTGAGGCTTAAGAAGACAACGACTTCTACACAACAAGCTCTTCTGTTGCTAAACGAATTAGCACGGGAGAGCTTTTTTGTTAAGCGCGGAAACATTTCGGACAAAAGAGACATTACACGACACAAAAGCAACAACAGATATGTTAACACTCAAACAAATTTATGACGACAAGGCAGCGATAGTAGCCGGCCTTGAGAAAAAGCATTTTGCAGATGCCGAAGCCATCATCGATCGCGTGTTGGAAATCGATGCACAGCGTAAAGCCGCTCAGCAGAAGAAAGACAACGCAGCCGCAGAAATGAACCAGCTGTCAAAGTCAATCGGCATGCTGATGAAGAATGGTCAGAAAGAAGAGGCCGAGGCAGCCAAAGCCAAAACAGCCGCTTTGAAAGAAAACATCAAAGCATTGGAAGATGAGCAAGCAGCCGCCGAAGAAGCACAAACCAAGATTCTTTTGACCATCCCTAACGTACCATATGCATTGGTACCAGAAGGTGGTAGTGCAGAAGATAACCTGGCCGTAAAAGTGGGCGGCTTCAAGTTGGGCGAAAAACTGCAAGTTTTGGATCAACCATCCGAGAAGGCCTTTGCAGCAGAAGGTGCAGCAATTGCCCTGAAGGATTGGCCAGAGGAGGAGAATCCAGAGAGCGAGGAAGCCAAATTGCCTCACTGGGATCTGGCAAAGCAATATAACCTGATCGATTTTGACCTGGGCGTAAAGATTTCCGGAGCCGGTTTCCCTGTATATGTGGGTCAAGGTGCAAGACTGCAACGCGCGTTGATTAATTTCTTCCTGGCAGAAGGAAACAAGGCCGGTTATACCGAGATCATGCCTCCAACAGTAGTGAACGCAGCTTCCGGCTATGGCACCGGCCAATTGCCCGACAAAGAAGGCCAAATGTACCACTGCGAAGTAGATGATCTGTACCTGATTCCTACAGCCGAGGTACCAGTGACCAACCTGTATCGCGACGTCATCATCGATGAGAAAGACTTGCCCATCAAGAATACCGCCTATACTCAGTGTTTCCGCCGCGAGGCCGGCAGTTACGGAAAGGACGTACGTGGTCTGAACCGTCTGCACGAGTTCTCAAAGATAGAGATCGTTCGCATCGATACTCCAGAGCACTCAGATGCCAGCCACAAAGAGATGTTGGCACACGTAGAAGGTTTGCTGCAGAAACTGGAGTTGCCCTATCGTATTCTTCGTCTTTCCGGAGGTGACATGTCCTTCACCGCAGCATTGTGCTATGACTTTGAGGTATATTCTGAGGCACAACACCGCTGGTTGGAAGTTTCTTCAACCTCAAACTTCGACACCTATCAGGCCAATCGTTTGAAGTGCCGTTACCGCCGTACGGAGGACAAGAAGGTTCAGTTGGCTCACACTCTGAATGGTTCAGCATTGGCATTGCCACGTATCGTAGCCGCTCTGCTGGAGAACAATCAGACACCAGAAGGAATCCGTATACCAAAGGCATTGCAACCATTCTTCGGCGACGATATGATTCGCTAAAGAAAGTTTTAGGGGAATTTTAAGAATCACCCACCATTCAAACGGAGCTACCAGAAAAAAAAATAAAAAAAATAAAAAAAATGAAGCAAATATTTGGTAGTTTCCCAAAAAAGCAGTACCTTTGCAACCCGTTATGATAAAAGTAACGGAACAACATAGCACACAAGAAAAGTTGCTTGGCTGCCAGAACGGCCAATGCGGAATCAGCAGCCCCAGCTGCCCAAGCCGCCTCACCCCCGCAGCCTTCAGCACCGACTGACAATACGCAGCGCCACCCCTCTTCGGAAGGGTGGCGCTGCTGCATATATACAGGGGTGTTCTAAAAATTCCCCGTTTACAAATTATACTTTATTAAGAGATGGTATAACACTTTTCTGATGATTTGGTCTTTTGGCTTGTATCTTGCTGAGTATCACTCAGTCACTATGCCCGCATAGAGTCTCTTCGAATGTTCACAGGACATTCTCCATTTCACTCAACTCAACAACCTACTAACCCAAAACTACCAAATCAAACAAAAAGCAATTATTAGAACACCCATACAGTATGATGAAGAAAGAAAAGAAAAATAAAAGAAAAAAATGGCAAAATTTATTTTCGTAACAGGAGGCGTAGCGTCTTCGTTAGGCAAAGGTATTATCGCAGCATCGCTGAGCAAACTGCTGCAAGCACGCGGTTTTAAGGTAACCAATCAGAAACTGGACCCCTACATCAACGTGGATCCGGGCACACTCAATCCGTATGAGCATGGTGAGTGCTACGTGACAGAGGATGGTCAGGAGACCGACCTGGATCTGGGTCATTACGAGCGCTTCCTCAACATCCGTACGCATCGCGAGAACAACATCACCACGGGTCGCATCTATCAGAACGTGATTGAAAAAGAGCGCCGAGGTGACTATCTGGGGCATACTGTACAGATCATACCCCATATCACCGATGAGATAAAACTGAACATCCAGTCGCTGGATAATGGGCAATATGACTTCATCATCACAGAGATAGGCGGCACTGTCGGCGACATCGAGAGTCTGCCATTTGTAGAGGCATTGCGCCAAATGAAGTGGGAGATGCCTGAACGCGTTCTAAACATTCACCTGACATATGTCCCCTATCTGGCAGCGGCTCAAGAGTTGAAAACCAAACCGACACAGCACTCAGTAAAAGCACTGCAACAAGCCGGTGTTCAACCCGACGTGCTGGTACTACGCACCGAACATGAGATCAGCGCCAGCATGAAAGCGAAAGTAGGTCTCTTCTGCAACGTAGGCGCGGAGGCTGTCGTTCAGTCGATAGACGCATCCTCAATCTATCAGGTTCCACTAAACATGCAGTCGGAAGGTCTTGACCGCATCGTATTGCGCAAGTTAGGGTATGACCTAAACGAAGTGCCAGAGGCCAACATGGAAGCCTGGAAACAATTCCTACAGAAGCGTCAGAATGCCAAGAAAGAGGTACACATCGCCCTGGTAGGCAAATATGTACAACTACACGATGCATATATGTCGATCCGCGAATCGCTAAGCCATGCCGCCACATACAACGACTGCAAACTATGTCTGGACGAAGTGCTATCAGATGAGTTGACTCCGGAAAATGTATCCAAACGCTTAGGACAATATGCAGGCCTGGTAATCTGTCCCGGCTTTGGCACACGCGGCATCGAAGGCAAGTTTGCCGCCATACGCTATGCACGCGAAAACGGCATACCATGTCTGGGAATATGCCTGGGAATGCAATGCATGGTGATAGAGTTTGCGCGCAATGTTTTGGGCATACCTGATGCCAATAGCATCGAGATGGACAGCGAAACAGCGCACAACGTAGTGGATATGATGGAGGAACAAAAGCGTGTCAGTCAGATGGGACACACGATGCGACTGGGGGCCTATGACTGCCATTTACAGGAAGGGTCGCGCGTACACGATATATATAAAAAGGAATATATCCGCGAACGCCATCGTCACCGCTATGAATTCAACAACCTGTACCGAGACATTTTCGAACGCAACGGAATGCATTGCGTTGGTATAAACGAACAAGCGAATCTGGTCGAAATCGTAGAACTGAAGAATCACCCATGGTTCGTAGGTGTACAATTCCACCCCGAATATTCGAGCACCGTATTAGCACCACACCCACTATTTTTGGATTTTGTAAAGACTGTGCTGCACTGATGATATATTGGTTAAGTTTGTTAAAATTATGGAACAACTCAAACATGAATGTGGCGTAGTAATGATCAGATTACGCCAACCGCTGTCCTATTTTCGTCAAAAATACGGGACATGGCAATATGCGCTGAATAAACTGTATCTGATGATGGAGAAACAGCATAATCGTGGTCAGGAAGGTGCGGGACTGGCCTGTGTCAAGCTACATGCCGAAGCAGGAGAAGAATATATGTATCGCGAACGTGCGATGGGCAGTAGTGCCATCACAGAGATCTTTGCCAACGTGCACGAACAGATACAACAGGCAGAACACACATTCCTGAAGGGCAAACGTGGTGAGAACGTCACAGAAATCACGGAAAGCGACATTGAGAATCGCATGCCATACGCAGGCGAACTGTACATGGGTCACTTGCGATACAGTACGACAGGCAAGAGCGGAATCAGTTTTGTACACCCCTTCTTGCGTCGAAACAACTGGCGCGCCCGCAATCTGTGTCTTTGCGGGAACTTCAATATGACGAATGTGAATGCCATCTTTGACGAACTGACTTCGGAGGGTCAGCATCCACGCTTCAACGCCGACACTTATATTATCCTGGAGCAAATGGGTCATCAGTTGGACCGCGAATCCGAACGATGCTATAAAGAAGCGGTGAAGAAAGGCCTACGAGGTCAGGCGATAACAGACCACATCGAGTTGAAGATTGACCTGGCCAACGTACTGAAAAACAGCAGTCACCTGTGGGATGGAGGATATGTCATATGCGGTCTGACCGGTAGTGGTGAAAGTTTCTCGATGCGCGACCCGTGGGGAATACGTCCTGCATTCTACTATTATGACGATGAGATCTTCGTGCTGACCAGCGAGCGTCCGGTCATTCAGACAGCACTCAAACTGGAAGTGAATGACGTACACGAACTGCTGCCCGGACAAGCAATTCTTGTCAACCAAGCAGGTGAGATACGCCTAGAACAAATCATAGAAGCCAAGGAAAATAAAGCATGCTGCTTTGAGCGCATCTATTTCTCTCGCGGTTCGGATAGCGATATCTATATGGAGCGCAAGGCGTTGGGCAAGGGTGTGGTGCCATCGGTGCTACAAGCTATCGACAATGATGTGGAACACACCGTTTTCTCCTATATTCCCAACACGGCCGAAGTATCGTTCTACGGCCTGACCGAAGGCATGGAGGATGAAACGGGGAAACGTATCCGCCGCGAGAAGATAGCATGGAAAGACATCAAACTACGCACCTTCATCACCGAAAGCAACAGCCGAAACGACCTGGCAGCACACGTGTATGACATCACCTATGGGTGTGTGCGCCCCAACGAGGATCAGATTGTCGTCATCGATGACAGTATCGTGCGCGGCACCACGTTACGTGAATCGATCATACGTATCCTGGACCGCTTGCACCCCAAGCGTATCGTCATCGTATCGTCATCACCCCAGATCAGGTATCCGGACTATTATGGTATAGACATGTCCAACCTGAGCGAGTTCATTGCGTTCAAAGCCGCTGTAGCTCTAATCAAGAAGCAGGGCTTAGAGCATATCCTAAGTGAGACCTATCAGCTATGCATCGACTCTCCCACACAGACAAATCACGTTAAGAGGATTTATGCCCCATTCACCGACGAAGAGATATCCAAGCAGATGGCCCAAATGCTGCAAACGGATGACATACAAAGCGACGTGAAGATCGTATTCCAAACAATCGCAGGCCTGCATCAGGCCTGCCCACATCATCGCGGAGACTGGTACTTCACAGGCAACTACCCCACCCCAGGTGGCGTTGAGCGTGTCAATCAGGCCTTCATCGACTACATGAAGCAGACACATCCGGAGTTACTGCAATAGACCGCCTCAAATACCAATACAAGGGCCGACTAAGATATAGCCGGCCCTTGTTGTAAGTTTATGGGATGCTTCTTAATGCAACTCTGCACCTAAGATAGTGTAAACGACACCATTCTTGCGGATGAGAAGTTGATTTCCCTGGAAGAATTTCTCTGCCGTTGCATCGATGCTGACACTCTCAACAGATGACTGAGGAGCGATCTCATAGGTAGCACCAGCCACAGTCTCAACGAGCTCAACTTCCGCAGCAGTCTCGCTAGCAGCCTTGTAGTAGTGCTGGATATAACCGGTGAGAACAATCTTATCTCCCACATGCAAATCAGCACCACCTTTTACGCGGTAGGCCATAAAATTGAAGGTTGGCTCTGCCAAATTATCACACATGAAGAACGAGATATTGTCATACTGCTCGCTGTATGCGGTAGAGATGCTATCCACATAACCAGTGATGACGTATCGAGATTGGCTCTGAGCGCCACGATCCAACGCCAGACCGGTATTCGTTGCAAAGTCCACGTTGCATGTGATAGTATTCACAACAGCCTTACCAACGATGGTGCCCTTTCCGCCATTGAACTCAATCTTGATATCGTTGTAGTTGGTCAGACGACCCAGCACCTCAACGGTGTCACCAACAGCCACCTCGTTTTCAATTGAGACATTGTATGCCTCAAGCACCTTGTTGTTATCAACGCACTTGAAGTCGAAGGTCTGATTGTTGTAGGTAGTGTTGTAGGCATTAGCAGTAACAGCCACGCCACGCACGATGTAGTAATCCTCAGTTACGTCACCCGCATTGAGTGCTTCACCAATCTCAATAGCGTCACAAATAGCCACCTCGGTGGTGTCGTAGTTGACAACCAAGTGCTCAAGAACAGTGACCTCCGCATTCTTGATTTCCGGTGTAGTACCATTGTAGTTGAACAAACGACCAGTAATCACTACTTTCTCACCAACAGCAAGAGGAGTCACTTTGTCTTCCTCAGGAAGGTTCGCCCAATAAGCCTGTACGGTACGTGCACCAGAGTTCTTAACATCATCCATGAAGAAAGTCTGTTGCTCACGAGAAACGGTACCATTGGTGTTGGTGATGTAGCCGGTAATAGCAGCCAAAATACTGTTATCGTCGGTAACAGGATCTGACGAGTTACCTGCACATGCAGGAAGAGCGGCAGCTGCACTTGCAGCCTCAGCACAAGTCATTGCAGTAGGAGTCTGCGCACTCATGCTCAATGCAGCAACAACGGCTGCAAAAAGAGTAAAAATTTTTTTCATAATGCAAATATATTATTAATTTGAGATTATCTATTAGTCATTAATTTAAGATTTTTCTATTAGTCATTAATTTAAGATTTTTCTATTAGTCCTGCCGTCCCAGAAATCAGGACGGCAGGTTATGAATCATTATCTTTGCCTTTGCTTAATCCACAGATTCATCGGTTTCCTCGGAAGGCTCAGCCACAAGAAGGTTTTGTATCTCCCAAGTAGGAGCAGAAGGCACCTCGATACCGTCAAAGTCGGTCTTGTAGCGGAAAGCAATGACGATGGTCTGACCATTGTACTTGCTCAAGTCATAGACTCCAGAGGAAATGAAAGTCCAGTTGGAGCCATCCGGCAGTTCGGCTGGGAACGGCAGTTTCTCCCACTCGGTGGTAGTCACATCACCGGTGAAATTGTTCGTCACCATAACACTTAGCCATGTAGGATTGTCGGTGGTATTGCCATATCGAACGGCATTCATATAGGTCATCTGCGGCTGAACAGACTTCTTCATGCGGATATTTGGCGAAATCAACCAATCCTCAACGCGGTGGTTAACACTTGAGACATAAGCCGAAGCAGTAGCTCCATAGGCAGCCTGATAACGCCAAACGTATGACAGACCATCCAGATTGACGTGTTGAATAGAGAACTTACCCAATCCCTCACCAACAAAAGCAGCTTGGAGATAGGTTGAGATATTAGCTATCCACTGATGGTTTTTTACCTCAAAAGACATTGATTCGTCTACATAACCGGTGGTCATCACGAAATCAGAGCCATCAAACACCCACTCGTCAGCCTTATAGCCAGTAGCAGTATTATAAGCGACCAAATATACTTCGTCGGCAGCAGCATAAGGATAAGTAATTCGCAACCAAGTTCCAATCGTCAACGCGGGATTAGCAATAGTCGTAGCATCTAATGCCTGATAGACCTCATGAGGTAAAGCCAACGCAATCTTGAGTTGGTCATCGGCATATTCTACCCAATTGCCACCCGTCAACTGATACAGAATCGATTTTGTTTGCAGTTTTTGTGCAGCCGGTGCTTTTCGAACAGGAGCAGAAGGAGATGACTTGCTAACGAAAACCGCATTCGTCAACTGAGGTTCGCCCGAAGCATTTGAGAAAAAGGCCTTGATGGTAATATTGTCACCATAGGCGATACCCGCTTTCTCCCAAATCTTTCCTCCATTTTCATCCTTCATGCTATACACAAGGATGGAGTCAACTCCATTCTCGTCCTTCAAGTAGAATTGTCCGGTAGCCTTCGCTACAGCCGGCTTAAAGAAGCCCACAGTTCCGTGGAACTGGTGCTCGGTAATCTCTTTAGCCTCCAGGATGTCATGCACGGAACATTCATAAGGGAGGAAAGGTAAAATCGATTCCGGTTCGTTATCAGAGAAATCATAGGTAACGACCATGATTTTTCCCTCGTTGGCCGTAGGGAATTTCTGCGAGAGATAAGCAGGGATAGCCGCCTCGGTCGAAGCAGTAAGGTACTCCGCTCCATGGCCATTCCAGATAGCTTCGTAATCAGCCAATGCGAGCGTAAGACTGCTGGCCTGATTGAACTTATCAATACGAGCACTCTTCCCTTCAAGCATACGATAAGTGACATCGCACATCGTACCATTATCCAGGTAAGGGAACTTTTCAGCCATGAGCGCACCGACGTACAAGTCAGCTGAAGCAACATCATTGAAGGCCTTGTTGGAAGCAATCGTGAGGAATGCCTTGTAGGCCGTCGAATCCTCGTCAGCCGCCAATGCCTTAGCAATGTTGGTTGCATTTTTCACGACCGCCTGATAGTCATCCTCGCTAAACGTATAGGTCATGCCTGTACGGATATCTTCGGGATGAGGATTGCCGTTATCCATTTGATGCTCGTCAAAATAGTTGGAGCAAGAGGCAAGCACGATGGCAAAAATTGGAAGAATATATAGTTTTTTCATTGTCTACGATAATTAGAATTGTTCAATAGAATATCCGATAGGAAGAAAAAATCAGAAGTTTAGCTTCAAGCGGATATTCCACTGACGGCCTTTGTTGTAGAAGAAATAAATATTATCCTTGGTGTTCTCAGCGATGGTTTGAGTAACCGTGCTGGCAGACCATGCTTTCTCGATATAGTGCTGATCAAGCACATTGGTTACGTTTCCAGAAAGGGTTGCACGCAGTGAACCAATCTCAAACGAATAGCTGGCACGCGCATCCATAGAACCACCGATTGGACAACGATATGGTTCAACGATATTGACGGTCTTGCCGATGGTGAGGTTAGAGCCAGAGAACGAGTAGTAGGAATAATTACGATCGTAGAGTGTATATTCAGCACCAATGCGGAAGCCCTTGAAAGGTTTGAACGTCAAGCCGATATTGGCAGTAGTCTGCGCCTGACCACCCACCTTGACATTCTCGAGATTGATCTTGGCCCAAGCATGCTCTTTGCCCTCTTCCGTACAGCCAATAGTGGTTTGTTCGCCATTGGCGGTAACAGCATTACCGTGCTCGTCATAAAGGTAGCCAATCACCTCCTGACCTTTCCAACGCCAATCGCCCAAAGAGAACATGGCGTTCAGTTCAAGCCATTTGGCAGGACGTGCTTTGAGTTCGAACTCAAGACCCATGTGCTGCGCATCCACACCGTTCATATTGACATAACCATTGGATTGATCTTGCAGTGTGGTGCTGCGAGACATGGTCTTGTCCATCCAGCGGGTGTAGTAGCCATTGGCCTGCACATTGACAAATTCGTTTTGGAAGCCATAGCCGAGTTCGACAGAGGCAATCTTTTCGTTAGCAGCATCTTTGTTGACGGCATGACTGGTGTTAGATGACATAAAAGCGCCATTGAACTTAGGGGCACGCGATATGAAACCGCTATTGAGGAATACGTTGTGATGGCGAGCAAACTTGTAGTTCACACCACCTTTGATGGTTCCACCCATAAAGCCGACTACGTCAGAAAGGCGATGCTCCTCATCGTAATAGAAACGGTCTTCACGCCAATAACTGGTGTAGGAAAGTGAGCCATTAACGAAAGCAGACAGGTTGTTGCGAGAATATTCGAGAGTGGCGAAAGCGCCTTCCTGCATCACGTGACCGGTATAATCACGATAGACGATACCTCCAACATCATGCTTGTAGTACACCCATGAAGGGTCTAATTTATTCTTGTTGTTGGCAGCATTCACCGAGTTGGCACGCGTCGCATCAATAAAATAATCACCACTAAGCAGATCGGAAACCACAGCCGTATGGATACCCTGATAATAACGGAGGTCAACACCAGCAGTCAACTCGAGGCAATCCAGGAACTTATCGTTGTAGGTAGAGACAAGACCATACCAGTTGTGGTAGTTGCGATTCTCACAAAGGACCAGTTGAGAACCGGACTCAGAAGCAGCATTGATATCTTCAACAGCTCCATAATCGAAAGAACCATCCGGGCGACGGAAAGTGGTGCTAAGCACACCATTGTAAGCACCGCGAGTAAGGTCGGTATAAGCATATTGAGAGTATGGCGAAGGCTCCGCCGTATTACCAAAACCACGACCAATAGAGGTGTAAAGAGTCGTAGAAAGGCTGGACTTGTAGTCAATCTGCCAAACGTGGTTGAGTGATATCTGCGGTTTGTGATACTGATTATAGTTTGCTCCCTTTTGCTTTCCGTTGTTGGCATAGCCATAGGCAGGGTTATAACGACGATAATCCATGCCATCGGTCATGTATTTGCACACTTTGTTCCATTCAGCAAGCGTGAGGGCACCGGAAGAGCCGGAAGGGCGTTGCCAGTGATGTTGTGGTGCGCCAAAGCCAGTAAGAGAAAGCTGGTGGTTATCGTTGATGCGCTTGGCGATATTGGCGAAGTAGCTGTATCCCGAGTAACCGGTTCCCTGAATATAACCATCGCCCCAGCTCTTAGAGCCCATGACAGTGATTGCCCAACCATTTTTCATGAGTCCAGTAGAAACAGAGAAAGCAATCTTGTTGGCGCCATCGTTTCCGAGCGAATAACTGGCCGATCCACCTTTTTTTGCATCAATGCCTTTGGTGATGATGTTGATCGTACCACCTACGGAAGGTGCCGACAGTTTGGCCGCACCCATACCACGTTGGGTCTGCATGACAGACGTCACATCCGACAAGCCTTGCCAGTTTGACCAATAGACAGTGCCTCCTTCCATATCGTTCATAGGTACGCCATTGATCATGGTAGCCACATTGGTGTTGTCAAATCCA
Organism: Paludibacteraceae bacterium; assembly: GCA_024399615.1. Classification (GTDB taxonomy): domain Bacteria; phylum Bacteroidota; class Bacteroidia; order Bacteroidales; family Paludibacteraceae; genus Colicola. Next base: position 15,333 of record JAKSNQ010000022.1, read on the forward strand.
CGCATCCAAATCTCAGAGTCACCCCAACCGCCACCTTGTCCGTTGGCATGCACACCTGGGGTATTTTTGAGGACTTCCGGGAACTCCGCATTTCCCAAGCGTTCTTCGATCTCGAGATAGGTAACCTGACTGACAGCTACAGGAGTAATAGAAGCCTTAGCCATTTGTCCGGTGATAGTAACGTCTTGGAGCGTGACCACTTCGGCTTCAAGGGGGATAAGTCCGAGATTCGCTTTAGCAGCAAGATCTTGCGCCTTGTAGCCCACGTAAGAGAGTTGGAGTTTAGCGCCTTTGTGAACCGAGATGGTAAAATTGCCATCCAAGTCGGTAACGACGCCATTGGTTGTACCTTTTTCCAGGACAGAAACGCCGATAAGGGTTTCGCCTGTAGCAGCATCTTGTACAGTGCCTTGCACGCGCAACTCTTGCGCATACGCGCACGTAAAAATCAGCGCAAAAATCAGCAAAGAGAGGATTTTTTTCATTTTATCTTAAATAAATAGTATTTTCCTTAGGGAGAAAGGGGGGATAGTATATTCCTTAGGGAGGAAGGAAAGAGTAATACCAAAGGGCTCACAACAATCCCTTAATGTAAGAAAGAGCTATATCGTTTTGAAACGCGATACAACTCTTTCTAATTCATTATCGTTGGGCAAAAATTATTTCACCTTAGCAACGACAGCCTTGAATGCTTCCGGATTGTTAACAGCGAGGTCAGCGAGGACTTTACGGTTGATAACAATACCAGCCTTGTGAAGCGCACCCATCAACTGGCTGTAGCTCATACCTTCGAGACGAGCGGCAGCGTTGATACGCTGAATCCACAATGCGCGGAAGTTACGCTTCTTGTTCTTACGGTCACGATAAGCATAGGTAAGACCTTTTTCCCAAGTGTTCTTGGCAACGGTCCAAACGTTAGCACGACCTCCGAAATTGCCTCTGGTGAGGCTCATGATCTTTTTACGACGGTTGCGTGAAGCAACGTGATTGACTGATCTTGGCATAATAAAAATTGTTTAGATTGCCAGCGGCGATGCATTTTCATGAAAGAAGCAACGTTCAATCGATAGAAATGCTGCTCTTTAAGCTGGACATTCGTTAATAATTAAGTTTTTTTACAGAATAAAATCGCGCGTTAACTTATCGGAGCAACAACATTTCCTTAACAGACTTGATGTTAGCTTCGTTAACGATAGCAACGTGTGTCAAGTTACGTTTTTGCTTCTTGGTTTTCTTGGTCAAGATGTGGCTCTTGAACGCATGCTTGCGACGGATTTTACCCGATCCGGTAAGCGTGAAACGCTTTTTAGCACCGGAATTAGTCTTAACTTTTGGCATTTGTGTATAAATTTAAATAATTAATATATAATGTCTTCAGGCAGCGCAAAAAGCCTGCAGACAGTTTCTCGCAATTATTAGAAGCCGGTCCCAATGGGGTGTTCTAAAAAAACTTTACTTTTTAGGTGTGAGGTTCACAATCATTCGTTTTCCCTCGAGAACAGGTACTCGGTCTGGCTTTCCGTACTCCTCCAGATCCTGGCAGAAACGCGCCAACAGCAATTCTCCCTGCTCCTTGAAGAGGATGGAACGTCCTTTAAAGAAGACGTATGCTTTGACTTTGTCACCCTCCTTGAGGAACTCCTGAGCATGCTTTAGTTTGAAGTTATAGTCATGCTCATCGGTTTGAGGTCCGAATCGAATTTCCTTGACCACGACCTTAGCCGAGTTGGCTTTCGCTTCCTTTTGCTTCTTTTTCTGCTGATAGAGGAACTTCTGGTAGTCCACAACACGGCAAACAGGAGGATTAGCAGAAGCACTTATCTCGACGAGATCAAGATTTTGTTCGTCAGCAATACGCATCGCATCCTGAAAGGAATACACTCCCTGCTCTACGTTTTCGCCGACCAGACGAACTTCACTAACGCCACGAATCTTCTCATTGATTCTGTTAGGCATTTCTTTTTCGCGGGGCTTGCGATTATCGCGTGGACGCCCGCTTAATGGCATGTTTGCTATAACTTGTTTCCTCCTATATTGGGATTGATAATAAACTGCCACCTGATCACGCTCAAGCAGCCCAAGCGGCCGACCCAAGAGGGCACAACAATCCCTCTCGCATCAATCAGCCCGCAAAAGTACTACTTTTTTTTCAATTGGCAAAATTTTTCTGCAAAAAAAACTGAAAAGTACTCATTTTTTTGTAAAATCCTTGCGCGTGTGAAATAAATATCGTATCTTTGCATTTCCTTTTTTGGATAAATAGGATCTTGTCCTCTCGGCAGATGGCAGCAGTCCAACAATCATCCGCACAAAGAAGAACACAAACACATACAAAACACATACAAACATGAAGTTCACTCAACTATTCACAGCATTCCTGCTGATGGCAGCCGTATCGTTTACCGCCTGCCGAATCGTACCAGAAGCGCCAGATGGACCTGGCAACCCTGGCAAACCCAATAACCCCACCGATACAACGACGCACGTTGATCCGGTCACTCCTACCGATATAGATATACCCGCCGGTGCCATCACCATAGCAGAAGCACGTGATATCTGCTCGAAACTGGAAAGTGGCGCCACGACTGGTACAAAATACTACGTCAAGGGTTGGGTGAAGAAACTGCACAGCAAGCACGCTGACGGTGTCAGCAGCTATGGCAATGGCTCGTTCTACATGGTAGATAGTCAGACGGACTCTGATGATTTCCTGGCATATCAGGTCTATGGCCTGAATGGTCAGAAATTGACCGATGCAGAGCAGGTGTTGGTTGGCGACTACGTCGTTATATATGGTGAATTGACCAACTACCAGGGCACCTACGAGACCGTAGGCAAGGGTGCAGCATATATTTACTCGTCCACAAACGAGAAATTGAAAGGCGGTTCGGGTCAGGAAACTCCGTCCGGAGATGCAGTTGAAGCGACAATAGCACAGATTATCGCAGAGGCGAACACCACTACCCTTTACCGCGTCACCGGTAAAGTGGGTGGGCCTATCAACGCGCAGTACGGCAACTATGATCTGATTGACGAGACCGGAACCATCTATATATACGGAACGACCAACTGGGCTAATTATCAGAGCAAGTTGAAAGAGGGCGACGAGATCACGGTCGAGGGTAAGTTCGCTGTTTACAACGGCAAGAACGAGCTGAAGGACGTGAAGATTGTGGCTCACAAGGCAGGTGAAGGCGGAGGAGAGGTTACCCCAGGTGTAACTGATGCAGAAGTAACGACCGTATCAGCTATTTTGGCAGAAAAATCCACCACTAAGACCTATCAGATAACAGGTAAAGTGGGCGGGCCTATCAACACGCAGTACGGCAACTATGACATAGAAGATGCAACGGGCAAGATTTATATCTACGGAACGACCAACTGGGCAAACTATAAGAATGTTGTCAAGGAAGGCGACGAGCTGACCGTACAGGGCAAGTATGAAGAGTACAACGGCAAAGCAGAGTTGAAGAACGTGACTATCGTGGCGCACGTAGCAGGCGAAGGCGGCGGTGAGGTAACTCCTACAGACCCAACCGAACCAGAGGTTCCCGGGGTGTCAGGCAATATGGACGTAACAGTGGACAATACCACTATCACGATTGACTTTTCGGATAATCCTCTGGGATTAAGCGCAGACCTCACCCTGAAGACCGCCCAAACGTTCAGCCTGGGCTCAACGGGGTACACTATCACGATCGATGGTTCAGGAAATGCATCATCTGGAACAAAAATCATTGCTACCGGAAACTACAAGCAGTTCCGCATGTATAAATCGACGACTTTTACTGTGACTGCCCCTGCCGGTACGAATATCGGAACGATATTGCTGGAGACGGAGACCACCGTAAGCAGTAGCGACTATTCAGGCAATAATCTGAATATCATAGCCGGTGGCGGATCGCTAATCGTAGTTGGCGCCGAAACGACCTGGAGCGGCAACGCCAATGCCGTACGCTTCGGTAACAGCAATCAAGTTCGCATCAACAAGATACATATTACTCCAGCAGAGTAAATTGGCGGAGTAATTGACGAAGTTATTGGCAAAGTAATCTGCAAACAAAAATCAGCCTCTCGATTGGGAGGCTGATTTTTGTTTGGGCATCTCGTGGACTCACCTGTAAAAGCTGGGGGCTATTCGATGAGTTGTCCGAGGGCATTGTAGCGGGTGCCGTTGCGGAGGATGATGAACTGTCCGTTCTGTATGCGCTTGGCGGGGAGAGAGGTGGCATTTTCCAGTTGTTCGAGAGCGGAAGGCGCATCGTGGTGCATGTAACAGAGGTTGTTGAGATAGAGTTTTCCGCTGCCGGCGAGCAATCCTGAACCACGACGGACACGGAGTCCCATGAGTTGGAAGGATAGTCCTTCGGGCAAAGCAGAGAGATCAACGGTTTGCCATTTCCATCCGCCATAATCGAGCGTGCATACCGGCGTGTAGTGGATGTCGCCTTCGGAGTTCCAAACCAGCTCAACGTCATTATTGCTCAGGTCAGAGAAGACGTATAGTCCCAGTTCATCGTAGCAGGTTGCGTGGATGAGCATTGGATTTTTGATAGCGAAATAAGCGATAGCATCGGTGCTTTCCTGACTGTAGGAATATGCCAGTTCGTTGGAAGCCGCCATAGCAGGAGTCAGCTTTTTTGCGGTGTTACGCAATGTGGATGCGCTGGAGATGAAGACGCTCTTCTCGGCATCGGCCACAAAGAGTAGCGTATCGAGGCGATCGACCAATGGGAAGGATGGCGCATCATCGTCTTGGGTGGTGAAGGAGAAAGTGACGTCACGATTGAGGAAGACGCCAATGTTATCCTTCAGTCCACGGGAGATGGTCATCGTGTAGGTGGTGTTAGGGATGAGCGTATTGGTCGTTTCAAAGACGATGGAGCCGAACGGTGACGCCAGTTTGTTACACTCCATGGAGCGTGTCATCAGTGGCACCTCTGCGCCTTGTGGGTCGGTAAGAGAGAAAGCGTTGCGTGCTGTTTGTGCATTGATTTTCTCGTCGAGGATGAAGAGGAACGAGGGTTTGAGGGGCACCTGTTCTGCCCCATCTGCGGGGTACTGACTCATGATACGAATGGCATCGCGGTCTTTTGTTCGGAATCGGAACTCAAAGTCCTGCGCCATGGTATTGGTAAAGGCGGTGTCGGGATGTGCCGCAGAGGCCAGGAGTCGGACGGTATATTCGGTGCCTTTCTGGAAGGAGTGTGCCGGTTTGAAGCGCAGCGTGCGATAGGAGTCCTCGTAGGAGAGCGTGCCCTCCACAGCTGGAGTGATAGAGAAGGCCGGTGTCGTTTTCTCCTCCCACATGTCCCAGTTGAAGTTCAGCACGATATCGGTGGAGACGTCAACGCTATCGGTAATAGATTGAGGATGAGGGAGATAAGAGACAACCTCTGGTCGCGACTCACGTTTCTTGTTCATCAGGAAATCGTGGTACGCTATCTGGTTGGCCTCGACGGTATAATCGTACTCCATCGGGTAGTAATGCTCGACATTGACTCGCACCCGATACTGTCCGGGCGTCAAGTCCCAAAAGTAGAACACGCCGTTGTAGAGGTCGTCGGTGGTATAGGTCCTGATGACCTGCCCTTCGTGCAAGAGTTCGACCACAGCTCCGGTGAGGGGTAGGAGTTCGTCCCGACTGCCGGGACGCTTAGCCACTTGGGGGAATATCCATCGGTTGTACCAATCGCGTACTTGTCCGCTGATAGCGCCATTGGGCATGTTGATGCCGCAGAAGTACTGGTTAAAAGCGGTGAAGAAGGCCCATGCCTCGTCTCGCTGATAGTCCATATTCATCATGCGATACGTCTCGGGGAAATAGTCGTGCATGCGCCCTTCGGAGATGAGTCCGGGCACGCGCAGATAGCGGAGCACACCATATCCGTTGCTCCATCCCATGATCGTTCGCGCAAATGTCTTGTCCCCGGCAATCCACGGTTCTGTTCGTGGTCCCCAAGTGGCGTTTTGGTTGCTCATGATGTTGTATCCGATGATGGTAGAGATAGCCCGGCTCTCGGCATCGCGCGTGCCATAATCGGCATAGGTAACATTGTCGGTCTCGTCCTTGCCGGAATAGAGCATGAGGGTGTAGTTGGATGGCCCGCCGGCATTGGAGTGGATGGACAGCATGAAGTGGGCATCGTAGGCATTGGCTTGTGCGACGATCACCGACAGGTCGAGGTCGTCCTCCTCGGGGTTGTTGGCAGTCGCGACGGCGTAGTAGTTCTCGTTGGTACGCGGCTGCACGGGCACATCGGCACGGCTCATCATCACGTTGTATCCCATGTCGCGAAGCATATCTCGGAGGATGAGTCCCTTTTGCAGGTTCGACTTACTCTCCCAGAACTGATCGACGGAGTTGCGTTCAAAGGGGTAGATGGACATGCCGCGGTCGTTGCCGGTGTACCCGCCATGACCAGGATTGATGTATATACGGACCTGTGAAGGCTGCATGGTGCCGGGTGTGACCGGCGCCGCCTTTCGCCTGTCCTGCAGTGCCGGCGCCAAGAACACGTCCGGCAGGGTGTGACGAACAGGCTGGTCGGTCACATTGGTCTGCAGCAAGCGTATGTCGCCATCAATCGTCTCATAGACGATACGTCCGGTCTCGGGACTGACGCTTGGGTACATGCCTATCTCATCAGGGTCGGTCAACACCTGATCGACGGTACCATCCAGCGAGCGTATAGCAATGGCAGCAGCGGTGTAGAAATGGCCATCGCTCTGCTCGTACATGCCCACTATATAGTCATTGCCGAACCATTGCGGGGCATTGAGATGCCCCAAATTGACCAGCTGCTGTCCGTCGAGATTGCATACAGCGGTGCCATACTTGGTAGTATAGACCACTTTGGTCTGATCGGGCGAGACCGATGCCCACACATAGGGGACATCCCCAGCAGGTGTAAGCTGCACCGTCTGCCCATCGCGAGTGAGGAGGAGCTGCAGGTCGCGATTGCTCACGCTGATGTCCGTTGACATATTGTCCCCAAAAAGATCAGGCACATGCTGTGCCTGATCAGTACCCAAATAGGCGACTCGGCTGCCATCCGTTGAGATACGTGGCGAAAAACCTTCCCCAATCTTCTGATTGGAAAGCACTCTAATCGGCTGCGCCCATGCCCCCACCGCCACCGCGATTGCACAAGCGATTGTAAAAAACTGTTTCATATTATCTATTGTTTAAATCCTAGCACATTATATTTACGTCCCTCCCTCTGGATGATAACCTGACCATTTTCTATATATTTGCTCGGCCGAGAAGTGGGCAACAACATGCTCACCTCCTCGACGGCATCTGTTTCAGGAGCCATCCAAGCACTATACTGCATGTAGGGAGCAGCAATACGAATTTCATGATTGCCAGCACCAGCCTTTGTGTCGATAAGGAATTTCATACCCGTAAAATGAAACGGATAAGTGGCATGATCGGCAGCGTCGAGTTTGAACTGCGAAGGCGACACTGCTATTCGCATCATCTCGCCTGCTTGTGGTCCATCTACTTTGAGAATTGCATCTTCTGCGGTAGTGTTGCCATGCCCGTGTATTTCAATCGTCTTGATAGGACAAGATGGTTGTACATAGAAAATGAGCGAGTCGGGCAATCCCCATGTCTGCTCGTCGGTTTCGAAACGGACGAATGCAGCACGGGTGGCCGCGTAGGTAAACAATATGTCCATGATTGAGTAGGGTTCATTGCCCATAACACAGTCTGCGACAGGTTCAAATCCAGCAGAAGCAGTCACAACAAAAAATGGAGCATCCATATGCGAGAGGAAATTCACCCATGGCATGATAGCCGAGTCGGCTATCTGCACATCCACGACCTGTGTGAGTTGTCGGTCCCCAAGCACACCCGTAAGAGTAGTGCGTCCATTTTGCAGTCCACGCACTTCCCCACCCTCTACCAATGCAATCGTCTCATCTGCAACCGTCCAATGGAGAACGTCGGCAGGTACTGGAGAGGGGTGAGTACCCATTGTCAGTACCTCAATGTCATAGGGTCGATGGTCTACAACCACTGAGTCGAGGCGCATCTGCCAGTCACCAGCCTGGACAATCAATGGGATATCAAGCGTGGCCAAGCCAGCAGTGACAGTAAGTATGCCTTCGATAGGCAATGGTCCTGCAATAAATGAACGGCCATCAGAGCTGATAGTGCCCAGATTGGCAGGTGTACACGAGAGCGTATAGTCAAAACCCTCATGCACAATATTTCCATATTGGTTATACGCACGCACTAGGGGCGTAAAGGTCGTATAGGCATCAAGAAGGATTGTATCCACCAACGTGTTTTCCAATCGTGTAATCAGGCTATCATCAGGTGCGGTACTGACCACGAAAAAGGCATTGGCGACTGCACGTGGCGAGGCCTCAGTAGTCGGATTGAGAATAGTACCATGCAGGTTAAACTGCGCACTACCACCGCCATCCATTCCGGCAGCCCAAGTAGCGCCATCGTTGCGTAGTATGCCACACATCTCGGCCGTATAGTTGCCCGGTTTCTCACTGACGAGCATCCAAAAGCGAGTACCATCGTTATTGGTGGCCAGCATGGTGCGCGGGTAGTTCTGATTATTGTATCCTTCATTGGTATTGCGATGCGTGAGTCGACCGTCAGCCATCACCAAGCAATTGCCCGTAACCATCTGCATGATGTGTGGTGCGATAGAGTCATCACTACACAGTTCATCAGCATTGCGCGACGCGGATGTGGAAGCAGAGTACATACCCAGTTTAATCTGAAAAGTATCACCTACCGCCAGATAGTTTTCTACCCAATTTTTTCCTGTACCTCGGCATTGTAAGGCTCCCTCTTCGCCCACGAGGGTTGTGCCGCCGGTCGTGTTCACTGTGCGCACAACGCAAGTCATCGTGTCATTGATGCTCCACTGTTGACCAGCCACAGGTTCGAAAATATACTCCACCGCAGTTTCGTCAATGGTGCGCGTGGTACCGATATGACGGTTGTAGAGGCACACTTCATTGGACGCATAGTTGACGCTGGGACGATTGACATCCCGTATAGCTCGTGAGTGCATGCCTTTGATAAGTCGCCCGCTGAAGTACATATTACGAATCAGCGCACGATTCAGTTCATCTATCATCACGTATCCACGATCACCATGTCCTTCGTTCCAATCCATCGGTTCAGTGAGCATCATACCATCCTTGGCTGTTCCGGCGAATGACTGCCCGAGCCATCCTTCCCACGTAGAGCCAGGACCAGATTGAGAAGCCACCACCCAGAAGTTACAATTGACCGATCCGATTGGACGATGCCCAACGGAGTCCATGTCCTGATGCATACGACTCATCAGTTTCGTTACTCCTAACTTATCGCCATGCGCCTCCTCCAATTTTACATAGGGATTGGTCAAATCGATGGTGTAAAGGTACATGCGGTGGACAGTCGTGCCCATCGTGACATTAAACCGGGTATAGGTTGTACCCGGTCCCACCTGATAACAGGCCAACGTATCAACCGGATATGCCGTGCCGTTCACATCAATGGTAGCCGCTTGTGCAACCATTGCCATCAAGCAAGAAACCAATGACAAAAGGATTATTCTTTTCATGGCTATTCCATAATTTAAGTTATAACATTATTCTACGCGTTGCCCGAGAGTATTGTAACGAGCGCCATTACGCAGAATAATGACCTGACCGTTTTCTAAGATTTTTTGAATAGAGAAAGACTCGACATAATTAACGGCCGTTTCTTCCATAAAATCATCATAGATGAGATGTACTCCTCCAAACTGCATATAGCGTGCGCCAAGAGTAGTTTTTGTATCCAGCCAGAACTTGATAAACGCGAGGCGAAGCGGATAGATAGCATGGTCATCAGGAAAGATGCTATCTACAGGGATAGTAAGCGCCACGGGAGTATTTTGTGGAACTCCATTGGAGAAAAGTTGAGTAGAAGTGGTGGCCTTATCGTTGTTGGCCTGCATAACAAAGGTAACGCGTGAGACGAGAGCATCGGTCATGAAAGGGATGCGAATCGAATCGGGCAACGAATATAGAGGGCCTCCGGTGTACGTGATTGTAACGTATGGGCCACGACCCGTCTTGTAAGTAAAATCCAGATATGCTTCGTTTTCCACACGCCATGCAGGTTCGAATCCAGCAGTAGAGGTAACCGTCCACAAGGTCGTATCCATGGCATCAAAGACCCAATCCCGGCAGTCGGGCAATTGGACATTCACCTTCAACGTGTCGGCATAGTCACCCAATATGCCGATGACCTGCGTTGAACCATTCGCAACACCCGTGATAACACCCGCTTCTGAAACCTCAGCAATAGTAGGATCAAGGCTCTGCCAGATGAGCGCATCCGGGAGAAGGGAGAGATTAGCATTACCATTTTGGCACTGCACTTCCACCTTATAGGGTTTGTAGGCATTGACCAACACTGAATCCAGACGGAATGTGACTGCCGCAGACTGGAGCAGCTTTACCTGGATGGAAGTCTGAATATTGCCCAAAGACGCATTCAGCACGCCGCCTTGATCGCCACTGGCCACGAAAGTAGTATCTGCGATGATATACCCCACAGTCGGGTCACAACTGAGAGTTACTCCTTGCACATCGGTATCAAGGAGCAGACCATACTGATTGTAGCCCAAGAAATGAGGAGTGTATGTGCCATAACGAGGCAGTTTATATGTTGGCCAATAAGGCACAATGGAAGCAATATTCCGGTCATCGGTAGGCAACTCTGCCACGACAAACATCGAGTTGCCACAAGCACGCTCGCTACCATCAGAACCTTTGTTGACCTGACCAAATTGTCGCACGTACATGCACGAACTGCCACCGCCATCCCAGTTGACGGCATTGTAGGCGCCATAATGCTGCATAATGGTAGCCACAGTCTTGCACTTGGCTCCCATCGAAACACCTCGTCCGTCAATGACACAAAAGATGGCCGTATCGCCATTCTGCGTAGCACCAATGGCAGTACGTGGGTGCAGTTCCGCCCACATATCGGGGTCACGAATGACACCATCCCGGATAATCATATAGTGGCCACTACCCGAGCCAGAAGCAGCTTCTTGCAGGGCATATTTTGCACCGTCCAATTCAAGACTAATACCGAGAGTGACCGTATCACCCTCGACAAACGTATTCAATTGCTGAGCAGCTGTGCCATGACCAGACAAAACCGCCTGGCCCGCAGGTATGGTCATATTGCCGATGTTGATTTCCTTGCGACTAACAGTGGCACGGACGCAACCATTGGTCGTCCAATGTTCGTCAGGCAGGAGTGAGAGAAGCAGTTCGGTTCCATACTCATTGGTGAGTGTGCCGGCTGCATTATATTGATTGTACAGCACGAGTTCGTTGGTCTCGCGCTTGTAGTTCATATGTGCAATAGTAAGGGTGTCGATGCCATGAAAGACACGACCTGCGAAGCTCCAAGCATTGCCAAAGTGGGCAAACTTGTTTGCATCAAACCCCGCAACAGGGTAGTTGTGCATACTGCTTCGGTTAGTGCAAATCTGGCCCTCGGAGACAGTGAGTCCAGAAGGTGTGCCCACATCGCCAGTAGTGGCGAAGAAAGAGCCATTTGTACCCGCAAAATAGACAGAAGTAGGAGTTGTCTTACGTTCGGCAATAGCCGTAGGGCGTTCGGTACCAATCACTTTTCCTGCACCCAGCTCATGAGAGAAGTGAATGTAGGGATTTTGGGTTGCTACCTTGAGAATATACGCATCCAATCGTCCATATCCATCGCTGGTGCGGAACATGCGCAACTGCAAGTAGTCGGTACCCGGTCCGGCCGGGAATGCCTGCAGCGTATCAATACGATAATCCACGCCATCCAAAACGATAGCGCGAGCCGTTGTCACCCATAAAGGGCAAGCCAACACAAAAGCCAAGATAAATTGAGAGATGCGTTTCATGGTAAGAAAAAGAAAATAGGGCGGCGGCTCTATCACCGCCGCCCTAAATATCAATCCCGAGCCCGTAATGGGCTCAGGATACGAAAATAGAAATTATTACTTTACAGCAGCACCGAGAACCGTGTAGCGTACACCATTCTTAATGATGTAAACCTGACCGTTCTCAACGACCTTCTGAATAGCAGAATCAGCCTCTACGTTCTCAACAGCGGTCTGCTTAGGTGTAGCCTTGATGTAGAGATCATAAATCTCGATAACCGTATTGGCAGGGCTATGACCGAAGTCAAATACGAGAATGTTGTCACGAGTCTCACCATAAGCACCATCAATAGCCTCTTGGCTGAACTGATACTCCTGGTTAGCAACCAAGCTGAAGTTGGTGTAATAGATACCAGCGCCAGCATCGTTGAGTTTGAAGATAGCATTATTCACATCGTTGGTAGCCTTAGCCTTGAATGCAACAGCATAGGTATGATTCTCGTCAAAGACGATACCTGGATTAAGCTTAACCTGGCACTGCCAATCTGCTTCTTTGCTCTCAACTACATTAACCTTGATAGCGCCATTAGCGGCATTGTAGGAAGCAGAAGACTTGTCATCAGCCGCCCAATTGCCGGTAGTAGCAAAATAGGTAGAAGAGATAGCACCATCAGCAGGAACGAAGTCACCATGATCAAACTCGTCAACAACAGGAGCCGCAACGGTCATCTCGTAAACGCCATAACCATTGTTGTTGGTGTAAACATAGATACGAGCGACGTTATCCTTAACCTCAACAGAAGGCACAGCAGTACGACAACCATTGGTAGAAGCGCCCATACCATTTGCAGGGAAGTACCACATAGGTTCCATCTCAGCGAATGACTTGTTAGCGTCGGCATACTTGTAGAGAGCGAAAGCAGAGGTAGGAGTACCTACAGTGTTGGTAGCAGCCATAACAACGTAGTACTCGTCACCCACCTGGAACTCGCAAAGACCATTGTGACCTTGGTTCATCACACAAGTATCGCCAGGGTTGTTAGCAACAGCAACGCCTGTTGGGCAGTTGATGAAGTCGTCGGCAAGGTAGCCATCAGCATCGTAAAGCATTGGGAGAGTTGACCAACCATCTACGTAGAAATAACCGCCCTCCAATGGGAAAATCTGAGGAGCTGTACCGAATGCAGAAACAGAAACAGCGCCATCGGTGATCAGCAACGAAGCGTCGGAAGTAGGATCGAGCGAAGCGTCAATTTGCTCAGCGGTACCAGCCACGCCACCGGTAATGGTCCACTTGTACACATTGAATGAGTTAGCATCAGCACCCATGATAACAGCGTCGCCGTTAACGTCGCCATATACACCGAATGCATCGAAACGCCAAGCAGTAGCCTGCTCCTGGAGGGTCTCACCAAACTCAGCATTGTCGTACAGTTTCTCATCAACTACGAGAGTTGCAGCGCCAGTAGCGAGATCCACCTTGTAAACCATGAAGTGTTGGCCACCAGAAACACAAGCGCCGATGAGGCAGTTGCCTGCGTTATCGAACTTGATATCGTTGTAAGGAAGAGTAACCGCAGCAGACCAGTTGCCCTCAGCATCCTGTGCCTCGAACATATGCTCGCCGGTGATCATGATAGGATCAAGCATGTAGCCGGTCTTACCATCCACAACGGTGATAGAAGCGTTAGAGCGGTTGATGAAGTACATCTTACCATCCTTAACAGCCATACCACGAACGTTATCAGCAGGACCAGGCAAGTTGTCAGCATAGTTATCCTCAACGTTAGAGTATATCCACTTGTTCTCGAGCGTAGCGCCATCGCGCTCAGGGTATGCGTAGGTATCGTGCTTAGCAGCAGAAGCAAGTTCGATGCCAGCCACGTCACCAACGAACTGGAACTTGTTGTAGTAGCCAGCTACAGCGGTGATGTTCACCTTTGCATTTACAGGATATTCAGCAGGATCAAGTACCATCTTGTAGCACTGTACGGTGTCAAGTCCGTCCACAACGTATGGGTTGTTGTAGGAGTCGTAAGAAGCAATCTTAACGCCCTCAACGCGCACACGCTGACCAAAGAACTTCAGAGGCTCTGCAATGAGCTCAGCAATGGTCTTGGTAGGCACAGGGAAGAACGCACCATCAGAAACAGAAACTACAGAAGCGGACTTAATCTCAGGAGCTCCACCATAGACAGTGGTAGTACCAGAAACCAAAATCTCTTTACCAGCGACTACGGCTGCATCAGGGTTAGCAGAGAGGTAAACCAAGATAGCGCCAGTAGCATCCTGAATGTACAAATTCTTGCCGTTTACGAAATTAACAACACCCTTTGCCTTGGTAGTGGTATTCTCAGCCAAAGCAACGACCTCAGCAATCGTAGGAATGTACTCAATAAACTTAGCATAGAGTGTACCAGAGGTGGTAGCATCAATGGTGGTTACCTTGTTGCCAGAGAAGTCGGCAGCAGCATACCAGCCATCGAAGGTATAACCCTCCATATAAGGAGCCCAAAGAGCCGTCGTTTCCTCAACAGATGTTGGGTTCTCGAATGCGCCTTTCCACATAGATTGATAAGCCGCGAGCGTAGAGACACCACAAGTGGTGAAGTTAGCAGACTTAGGCCAGCCGGTACGCTGTCCATCGATGAAGAATGCGCCAACAGCATAACGCCAAGCCGCACCGGTACCATCAGCAGGCAACGCAGAAGCACCATCAGCAGCCTGAGCAGCGTGTACGCTCTCGATGTAAGCCTTCAACCATGCCCATTTCTCCATCGTGAGAGCAGGAGCCGCATTAGTAAGTGCTGCGCAGATACCAGGAGCGCCGAGTTTTTCAGGATAGGTCAAGTACTCGTCAAGCGAGATAGGCTCAGCCACGCCAGCGTCGAGCATGAAGTCACGGAACATGTCAGCAGGGCGAGTCCAACCATAGGTATTGGTTACGCCACCGTTGAGTTCGTAAGACAAGCCAGCAGTTGCACCATAAACACTCCATTCACCAGCGCAGAGGCACTCGTCAGAAGCCCAGCAGTAGGTGTCGGTAGTGATGGTGTAGAGATTCTTGCCATCGGTAGGCAAGGTAAGATCAGCCGTTTTCGCATTCCAGTTGTAAGCCACAGGATCAGCGGTTACAGGGTTGCAGCGAACGAAGATCAAGCCATCGAGATCGGCAGGCACCTGAGCCGTCCACATGTTGGTCTCACCAGCGACCTTGTCCATACGTGAACCAGGATAAGCTAGACCAAGGTCAGCGCCATTCTTGTAGCAGTAAACAGCCACGTCAGCCCCATCATTCAACCACCATTGTGCGTCTACCTTGCAGTAGATGGTCTTCATGTTAGAAGCCTCAGCGTAGAAGTAGACGTTGTCAAGTGCGAAGAACTCGAAGGTGCCCCCAGCGAACTTGAATTGGAAGATAGAGGTCTTGTTAAGTCCCTCCATGTCAGCGAGAGCAACGTTCACGCTGTTCCATCCCTCAGCAAGTGTAAGTGTAACTTTCTTGCTGTCATCGGTAGTCAAACCAGCGCCACCATAGATAGGATAAACGTCGAGTGCGCCTGCTTCAGGAGCCCAAACGTCTAGGTGGAGGTGGGTCATAGCCGTTACATCAATCGTAGATGCGCAACCCCAACCGAGGTAGTTGAAACGCTTGTAGTAGAGAACATGATTGCCATCGAAGTCCTTCTCCTCAAGAGCGGTAGATTGACCCCAACCTTCGCAATAACCCCAAGTTGGGTTAATAGTTTGGCCATCAGCATAGATGACAATTGCACCTTCTGGGATAGCAGCTGCCTCAGGTGCTGTAGTAGGAACTGGATCAGGAAGAACCACATCGGTGCTCTCCTCCAGTTTAATCTCAGAGATAGTGATAACATCACCAACTACTGCTGAACCGAAGTCAAATACGATCACACCATTACCGGTAGCGCCGCCTGCGAAAGCAGGAGAAACGAAATCGTTGTTGCCAGCGAAGAAAGCCACCTGCGAGTTGTAGAACAACTCAGAGTTGTCGAAGATCTTCACCGTTACGTTGTTGAGCGCGTTAACCGAGTTAGCCTTGAAAGAGAACTTGTAGTTCTTGGCAGGGTCGAGCGCGATACCATCGGTATGGAGCTTAACCTGTGCACGCCACTGACCAGCCTTAGCAACAGCGATGTGGGTAGTGAGCACGCCATTTTCCCAAGTAGAGTAAGACTCGGTCTCAGGGTCCCAAGAAGCGCCAGAAGCGAACCAAGTCTCAAGGGTAGAAGTAGCCGCGTTGAACAAGTTTGCCGCAGCAGGAGCTGCGCCTTCTTTAGGATAAA